>QHOF01000501.1:2142-2541 GCA_003219335.1 Verrucomicrobiota bacterium
AATTATCCGCGCCGACGTGAACACTCATATCGGCACAGGCCATTTGATGCGCTGTTTGGCCCTCGGTCAAACCTGGCAGGATGCTGGCGGCCATGCAGTCTTTGTTATGTGCACAGATGCTCCTGCCATCGAGGACCGGTTTAAATCAGAACGTATGGAAATTGTCCATCTATCAGCACTTTTGGGAAGCGCTGATGACGCGATGCAAACAGCAGATCTGTCACGGAGAATGGGCGCCTCCTGGGTTGTGGTGGATGGATACCATTTCGGCGCGGACTATCAGCGATTCGTCAAAGACGCTGGGCTGTGCCTCCTATTTATCGACGACAATGGACACGCTGACCGTTACTATGCGGACATTGTGCTGAATCAGAACCTTCATGCTCATGAAAGTTTCTA
>QHOF01000492.1 GCA_003219335.1 Verrucomicrobiota bacterium
CAATGGGCGCGAGGCGGCGGTGAGTATCTTCGACCCGAAGACGCTCAAGACGGTGGGGAAGGTTAAGGTGGGCGACAACCCCGACGCGATCCTCTACGATTCATCTACCAAACAAGTCTTCACCTTCAACGGCAGGAGCCAGGATGCGACCGCGGTCGACGCTGCCAAGGGAACGGTGACGGGCACGATCAAGCTCGAGGGAAAACCGGAGTTCGCGGTCAGCGATGGCAAGGGCGACATTTTCGTCAACTTGGAAGACAAGAGTCAATTGCTAACGCTCGATGCCAAGAAGTTGTCCGTGAAATCGCGCTGGCCATTGGCTCCGTGCGAAGGGCCGAGCGGCTTGTCCTTTGACAACCAGCATCGCCGCCTGTTCTCCGGATGCGAAAAGCTGATGGCGATTGTAGATGCCGACAGCGGCAAAGTCGTTTCTACGCTGCCCATCTGCGACGGTGTAGATGCTACTGCCTACGATGACGAGACCAATTTAGCTTTTGCATCGTGCCATGATGGGCAACTGACTGTGATCCACGAGGACTCGCCGGACAAATTCAGCGTTGTGGAGAACGTGACCACGCAAAAAGGTGCGCGCACCATGGCGCTCGATCCTAAGACGCATCAGATATTCCTGGTGACCGCGGAATTCGGACCGCCGCCGGCAAGTCCGGAGCAACCGCATCGCAGGCCGAGCATCAAGCCGGACACGTTTGTGGTCCTGGTGATGGGGAAATAAGGCAATCGGCTGTTGCGGCGCTGCGGCCATCGGAGAATCCCGCGCAATTTGAGTTCGGGCTGCAACCGTTCATGCCGGAAATACACTCCAACTGGAGGAATGAACAAGCATAAAGCCGGTGCTGGACGCGCCTTTCTCGTGCTTCTCCTGGTGCTAAGTGTGACCAGGCTTTGCCCCGGCTACTCCGTGCTCACGCACGAGCAGATCGTCGACCTTCTATGGAAGGACCAGATCCAGCCGCTCTTAGTGAAGCGTTTCCCGGGTGCGACCAAAGACGATCTGCGCAAGGCTCATGCCTATGCGTACGGCGGCTGCATGATCCAGGACATGGGCTACTACCCGTTTGGTAAAAAATATTTCAGCGACCTGGTGCATTACGTGCGCAGCGGCGATTTTGTCGTGTCGCTCATGCAGGAATCTTCCGATCTCAACGAGTATGCCTTTGCCCTGGGAGCACTGGCGCACTATGCCGCTGACAACAGCGGACATCCGACCATTAATCACGTGGTCGCGGTGGAGTTTCCCAAACTGCACGCCAAATACGGAGAACAGGTCACCTACGCAAACGATCCCAAGGCCCACATTCGAACCGAATTTGGGTTTGATATGGTGCAAGTTGCAAAAAACCGCTATACCAGCGACCAATATCACGACTTCATCGGCTTCGAGGTTTCCAGGCCGCTGCTCGAACGGGCGTTCCTGAAGACGTACGACATAAAACTAGAAGACGTGTTTGGCGACCCCGATCTTGCTATCGGAAGCTACCGGCGGTCAGTCAGCACGATCATTCCGGAGATGACGCGGGTGGCACTACTCTCGCGACGCGAGGAAATCGTTAAGGACACGCCAAACTTCGACAAGAAGAAATTTCTCTATTACCTTTCGCGGGCCGACTATGAAAAGGAGTGGGGCTCGGTGTACCGCAAACCGGGAATAGGTACGAGAATCCTCGCTTTCTTCCTGAAGGTGATTCCGAAAGTTGGGCCGTTCAAGGCAGCCGCCTTCAAGATTCCCACGACCCAGAGCGAAGATATGTACATCAAGAGCGTAA
>QHOF01000105.1 GCA_003219335.1 Verrucomicrobiota bacterium
CCGGAGAAACAACTCGACGCGGGGATAGATCGTGGCGAAAGCAACAAAGATTCCAAAGTGCAACGCTGGCGAACCGGCGAGGGCGGAATGCTGCCAAAGGCCCCAGATCGTGAGCAGCGCCGCGGGCGTGATCAATAAAACGAGGTAGAGCGCAATGTAGGCGCGCCGCCCGACAAAACGTTCCACTTCCCGCCCGAAGACGAACAGGAAATACATCTCGATCGCGAACCACAGCAGCCCGGAGGGGAAATGCACAAAGGCGTAGGTGCCGAGTCGCCATATCTGCAGGCCATTCCAAATGCGTGCGCTGTCGAAAACAAAATAATTGAGCGTACCACCGAGGCCGGGAATTGCAGTCAGGATACAGGCCAGCACCGCACACACGACATGCACCCCCACCAGCATCGTGGTCACATCGACGGGATAGCGGCCCATCCACGCAACCGGCCGATAGTCATCGGAGGTGGTGACCCCGAACATGCTTTCAATTAATGCCGCGCACTGCTCCTGTGCAAGCGAAACGAGGAAGCGATCACGAATAACCGCCAACGGACACGAACAAACTGGCAACGACTTTCATGGCTTCTTCCAATTCGTGTTTATTCGTATCCATTCGTGGTTAAGATGGACATCTTCGATTTATGAAAAACATCGCGCCCGCCATATTCCCGCCAAATGGGATCGGTGACGCAAAGCCGACCAACCAGTCGGTGCTTGATTGGGTGCGCGAAATCGCCGCCCTCACACAAACGGAAAACATTTTCTGGTGCGACGGCTCGGAGCGGGAAAATGAGTTCCTGATCGAGGAATCGCTCAAACAAAATGTGCTGATCGACTTGAACCAGAAGAAGGTTCCGCGCTCGTATTTGCATCGCTCAAACCCGAACGACGTCGCGAGAGTCGAGCAATTCACCTTCGTCTGCACGCCGACGAAAGAAGAAGCCGGTCCAACCAACAATTGGTCTGAGCCGAAAGAAACGTACGCAAAACTTCGCGGCCTGTTGAGAGGCGCGATGCGCGGGCGCACCCTGTTTGTCATTCCTTACATCATGGGGCCGCCGGATTCGCCGCTAACGAAAGTCGGCTTCGAGATCACAGATTCAAAATATGTCGTGCTTAACATGCGGATCATGACGCGTATGGGCGAGGTCGCGCTCAAACGGCTCGGCAACGATCCAAATGCGGAGTGGAACCGCGGCGTGCATTCGTTGCTGGACATTAATCCTGAGCGCCGCTTCATCTGTCATTTCCCGCAGGACAACACGATCATTTCTGTCGGCTCCGGTTACGGTGGCAACGTCTTACTGAGCAAAAAATGCCTGGCCTTGCGAATCGGTTCTTATTTGGCGCGCACACAGGGTTGGATGGCCGAGCACATGCTGATCCTGGGCGTGGAATCGCCCGAAGGTCGCAAACACTATGTGGCCGCCGCATTCCCGAGCGCTTGCGGCAAAACGAATTTTGCCATGCTAATTCCCCCCGCGCATTTCAAAGGCTGGAAAGTGACGACCGTCGGGGACGACATTGGCTGGATGCAAATTCGCGACGGTCGGCTGTATGCGGTCAATCCGGAGAACGGCTATTTCGGCGTCGTGCACGGCACGAGCTGCAAATCGAATCCGAACGCGATGAAATCGATCGCGAACGACACAATTTACACAAATGTGGCCCTCACCGATGACGGCGACGTATGGTGGGAGGGTAAAGACGGTGCACCGCCCGCGCATGCATTTGACTGGCGCGGGAACGATTGGACACCGGACTCAAAGGAAAAGGCCGCGCATCCAAACAGCCGGTTTACCACCCCGATGCGCAACAACCCGGCGCTCGATCCCGACGTCGAGAAAGGCGAAGGCGTCCCGATCAGCGCCATCATTTTCGGCGGACGCCGCAGCGATACGGTGCCGCTGGTTTATCAGGCGTTCGATTGGAATCATGGCGTTTACTTGGGCGCGACCATGGCTTCGGAAACGACCGCTGCGGCCACTGGCGCGGTCGGCAAGGTTCGCCGCGATCCGATGGCGATGCTGCCTTTTTGCGGATACAACATCGGCGATTATTTCCAGCACTGGATCGACATCGGTAAACGCCTCACCCATCCGCCGCTCATTTTTAACGTGAACTGGTTCCGCAAAAGCACCGACGGAAAATTCCTTTGGCCCGGTTTCGGTGAAAACATGCGCGTGCTCAAATGGATCATCGATCGCTGCGAAGGGAACCCAAAAGCTTCCGCGCTCAAATCGCCTGTCGGCTGGATACCCAACCCGCACGACCTCGACCTCGCCGGACTGGATCTCGATCACAAATGCGTAGCCGAACTTCTCGGCATCGATCACGAGGAATGGCAGAAAGAGATTGCTGCGCACAAGGAATTTTTCGATTCGTTAGGCGGCGTAGTGCCGGAGGAGTTGCAAAAACAGCGCGAGGCGGTGGCAGAGCGATTCAAGGAGTGACGGCTTCCCAGCCGTCACGTTTGCTCGACGGCTGGGAAGCCATCGTTCCTTGGAATTTGCGAAGTGCTTGACTAGGAGCGAAAATCTCCAGTGGGTTCGAAGATCGGGAAAAAAGAGCGTGTGATTGCACCGGCGCGGAATGCTTGCGTCGAAATTCGCGGAGCGCGCCAGAACAATCTCAAGGGGATTGATGTCGATCTTCCGCTGGGGAAATTGACCGTCGTCACCGGCCCGAGCGGCAGCGGCAAATCATCACTTGCCTTTGAGACGATTTACGCCGAAGGCCAGCGACGGTACGTCGAGACGTTCAGTCCTTACATGCGGCAGTTTCTCGATCGCATGGACAAACCTCGCGTGGACGACATCCGCGGCATCCCGCCTGCGATTGCCATCGAGCAGGCGAATCCGGTGAAAACATCGCGCTCGACCGTCGGGACAATGACGGAGATCAACGATTACTTGAAACTGCTATGGCCGCGCGTCTCGCGCGCCTTCTGTCCAAGCTGTGGCCGCCAGATTCGCCCCGAAACGGCGCAGTCCATCGCGGGGCAAGTCCTCTGTCATTTCGAGCGAAGTCGAGAAATCCCGTCGCGAAACCAGCTGGTAACTCCGCGGGATTCCTCCACTTCTCCTGCGACTGCGGGATCCGGTCGGAATGACGGCACAACGGTTCTCATCACGTTTTGGATCTCCGTCCCGCCCAAAACTGAGCCGCGGAAGTTTTTCGATTTCCTCCAGCAGCAAGGTTACGTGCGCGTTTGGATCGACAACCAAATCGTCCGCGTGGACGATGCCGATCCAAAAATCAAACGGCTCGGCGCCCGCGTGCAGGTGATCCAGGATCGCATCGCGATAAGTGAAGAAAATCGCGCGCGATTGGTCGAGGCGATCGAAACCGCGCTGCGTTTTGGAAAAGGCAAAATCAACATCATTCCGATTTCAGAAAACGCCGAACGCCGAACATCGAACACCGAACGCCCAGCTAATCACCGACCTGTCCGCCGTAGCCTTGGTGAAGGCGGATCACCTCTCACTTCTCACGAGTTCCCCTTTTCCACCGGCTGGCACTGCGCCTGGTGCGATCTTGATATTCGCCCGCCTACACCGGGCCTTTTCAGTTTTAACAATCCGTTGGGCGCATGCCCCGAATGTCGCGGCTTCGGCCGGACGATCTCGATCGACCTGAACAAGGCCATTCCAAATCGCAGGCTGAGCATCAAGCAAGGCGTGGTGCGCGTTTTTCGCGGCGCCGAGTTTGGTGAGTCACAAAAGGATTTGCTCCGGGCGTGCGCGCGCAAAGAGATCGACGTCAACGTGCCCTTCGAGGAATTACCACGGGCTGATCAGGATTTCGTCATCGAAGGAGATAAGCGATCAGGCGAATACACCGAAGAAGACTACGAACACGATCGCTGGTACGGCGTGAGCGGCTTTTTCCGCTGGCTTGAGAGCAAGACTTACAAAATGCATGTGCGCGTCCTGCTCAGCCGCTATCGCGCTTACATTACTTGTCCCAAATGCAACGGTGGACGCTATCAGCCCGAGACGTTGAACTACAAATGTAGCGCGACCGTCCCGGTTGCGAGTTTGAGGGGCAAGCTCGCCTTGGGACGAGTCCGTCCGACTGGCGAACCGGAAGCATGCGTTACCTTGACGCTTCCGGAATTCCAGGCGCTCTCGATTGCCGACGCGAGCGATTTTCTCCGCGCGATTGAGATTTCATCTGGTGACAAGACTGCGCAGATGTTGCGCGACGAAATCTGCTCGCGCCTCGACTATCTTTGTGAAGTTGGCGTCGGTTATCTCACACTTGATCGCTCGACGCGCACGTTGAGCGGCGGCGAAGTCCAACGGGTGAACCTTACGACGTGCCTGGGCGCGTCGCTGGCGAATACGCTATTTGTGATGGACGAACCGAGCATCGGGCTGCACCCGCGCGATGTCGGCCAGCTGGTGCGCGTGATGCACAATTTGCGCGACAAAGGCAACACGCTTTTGGTGGTCGAGCACGAGGAGCAAATCATTCGAGCCGCGGATAATTTGATCGATCTGGGCCCCGGCCGCGGCGAACACGGAGGCGAGCTAATGTGGAACGGGCCGCTCGAGAGTTTTGTAGGGCAGGCGCTCCGCCTGCCCAGCTCTCGAATGGCAAGCGATGCGCTTGCTCTACAACGGCAATCACTGACGCGCGATTACCTCGTGGGTCGTAAAACGATCCCGCTCCCGAAATCGCGGCGAAGTTGGACTTCATCCATCAAGGTCACCGGTGCGCGGCAGCATAACCTCAAAAACATCGATGTTGATTTGCCGCTCGGCGTGTTCGCGTGCGTGACCGGCGTTTCCGGTTCCGGCAAATCGACTCTCATTCACGATGTGCTTCATCGGAATCTCTTGCGCGCAAAGGGTCAGTCCACAGATCACCAGCCTTCGGTCGCCGCGGCGACCTACGGCTTGGCAGGGGCGCCGGGCACATGCAAGTCGGTCACTGGCGCGCATCAGATTGGCGAGGTGGTGATGGTCGATCAGTCACCGCTGGCGCGCACGCCGCGTTCGACTCCGATTCTTTATCTCGGCTTATTTGATCGCGTCCGTGAGCTGTTCGCTGCGCAGCCAGAAGCAATGGCGCAAGGACTCACCGCCGCCGCATTTTCGTTTAATTCCGGCAGCGGCCGTTGCGAGCGCTGCTCAGGTACCGGCTTTGAAAAAGTCGAAATGCAATTTTTGAGCGATCTTTTTGTGCGCTGTGCCGAGTGCGAAGGCAAACGTTTCCAGCCGCACGTTCTCAAAGTGCGCCTGCATGGCAAATCCATTCACAATGTTCTCGAGCTAACCGTTAGCGAAGCAATTCAGTTCTTCGCTCAGATCGACGACGACCGGGGGCCACAGATTTCCAGTGGACTGAAAGTACTCGAGGAAGTGGGGCTCGGTTATCTTCAGTTAGGTCAACCGCTCAACACGCTTTCCGGCGGCGAATCGCAAAGATTGAAACTGGTGAGGCACTTGGCGGAAACGGAAAACGCTCAACGCCCAACATCCAATGCCCAACGCCCAAATGGGGAAGCAATCGGCAATCTGTTCATCTTCGACGAGCCGACCACGGGACTACACTTCGATGACGTGGCGATGCTGCTGCGGTTATTTCAGCGGCTCGTCGATCGTGGACATTCCATCGTTGTGATCGAGCACAACCTCGAAGTGATCAAGTGCGCAGATTGGATCATCGATCTGGGTCCGGAAGCTGGCGACGCGGGCGGTGAAGTGGTGGCGACTGGAACACCAGAAGAAATCGCGCGCATTGAAGGTTCGCATACCGGGAAATTTCTTGCGCAGGTTTTGGGAGAGGGGAGCGCGGGCATGTTGCCCGCCGTTCGTGGCATTCTGCCGCGAATCCCCAGGCGTCGCATTTACGCAGCGCAAGATGACGAACTCTCTTTGCGTGCGGCAGAAGAGCCGCCCGGTGCGAGCAGAATGCTCGCGCTCCCCAAAAATCGCAATGGCGCAATCCACGTTCATGGCGCGCGGGAGCACAACCTCAAAAACATCGATGTCAAAATCCCGCGTGAACAGCTGGTGGTCATCACCGGTTTGAGCGGCTCCGGCAAATCAACGCTCGCGTTCGACATCTTGTTCGCCGAAGGACAGCGCCGTTTTCTCGACAGTATGTCGCCGTATGCGCGGCAGTTCGTCGAGCAACTCGAAAAACCCGATGTGGATCTGGTCAGCGGATTACCGCCGAGTGTAGCGATCGAACAGCGGGTCACGCGCGGCGGTGGCAAATCGACTGTCGCGACAGTAACCGAGGTTTATCATTTCCTTCGGCTCTTGTTTGCGAAAACCGGAACGCAATTTTGTCCTGATTGTGATTTGCCGGTCGCGAAGCAGAGCGTCGCGGCGATTGTGAAACAGATCGAGGCTGCCGCCAAGCGTGGACCGCTGAAGGTTCTCGCGCCGCTTGTCAAAGCGCGCAAAGGCTTTTATACCGATGTGGCGCACTGGGCCGCCCGCCAGGGATTCGACACGCTCTACGTGGATGGCAAGCTCGTTCCGATCTCGCGTTTTCGAAAGCTGGAGCGGTTCAAGGAGCATACTATCGACGTGGTTGTGGATGTGATCGATCGGAAGCGAATCGCGAACGCGCGCGACGTTGCCCGGCGCGCATTGGAGATCGGCCGCGGCACGGCGCGTCTGCTGGATTCAAAAAATCGCCTAACCGTGGTGAGCACGGAGATGAGCTGTCCAAATTGCGGCCGGGCGTTTGAGGAACTCGATCCCCGGTTGTTTTCATTCAATTCGCCTCACGGCGCGTGCGAAGAATGCGGCGGGTTCGGCGAAATCTGGGACCAGGATTTGCAAACAGCCGCCGACCGCGACGGCGAATCGGTTCTCGAAAACGAACTCGCAGCGGAGCGCGAATCGGAATGGATCGAGGAAGGCGAAGCGCGCGAATGCCCGAGCTGTCGCGGCTCGCGCCTGAACGCGGTGGCGCGTCACGTGCGCGTGCAGGGCTACGCCATCGACCAGTTCACGAATCTTTCGGCCAGCGAAGCAACGCGCGCGATCGGCAGGTTGAAATTCAAAGGCGCGCACGAAACAATCGCCGCCGGTCTCATCCCGGAAATTCAACAGCGACTGCGTTTCATGGAAACGGTCGGACTCGGTTATCTCGCGCTGGGGCGCTCCGCGAAAACGTTGAGCGGCGGCGAGTCGCAACGAATTCGTCTGGCCGCGCAGCTTGGCTCCAATTTGCGCGGCGTTCTTTATGTGCTGGACGAACCGACGATCGGTCTGCATGCGCGCGATAACATGCGCTTGCTCGAAACGCTCACCGCGCTTCGGAACAAAGGCAATTCGCTAATCGTGGTGGAGCACGATGAAGAAACCATGCGGCGGGCCGATCACATTGTTGATCTCGGGCCGCGCGCGGGAGTTCACGGCGGCGAAGTCGTCGCAACCGGAACGTTACGCGACATCGAGAAGAATCCAAAGTCCGAGACGGCCCGCTGCTTGAAAACGCCGCTGCGCCATCCCATCCGCGGCTCGCGCCGATCGCTGCGCGATGTGGAAAACTGGATCGAAGTCCACCGCGCGCGCGCGAACAATTTGAAAGATATCAATGTTCGTTTCCCCATCGGCAGGCTTTCGGTGATTACGGGAATTTCCGGCAGCGGAAAATCGACATTGATGCACGACGCGCTGTTGCCACAAGTGCGCGAACATCTGGGGAGCGCACGCGCCTCGCCTGCCGATCGCGGTGCCTCGCCGCGATCTTCTGGCGGGCAAATGGGATTGTTTGAAGAAAAAGTTCGCAATGGCGAGGGCGCCATTGCCAGCACGCGAGGCGCGTGCGCTCCGCAGATCGAAGCCGTTTACGAAGTCGATCAATCGCCTATCGGTAAAACGTCGCGCTCGACGCCGGGCACGTATGTGAAAGTATTCGACGAGGTTCGAAATCTTTACGCGCAACTGCCCGTCTCGCGTGTGCGCGGTTATTCGGCCAGCCGATTTTCGTTTAACGCCGAAGGCGGCCGTTGCGAGACGTGCAAAGGCCAGGGCGTGATCAAACTGGAGATGAATTTTCTACCGCGCAGTTACGTGCCTTGTGAAGATTGTGACGGTCGACGTTACAATCCGCAGACGCTGGAGGTTCTCTACAACGGAAAGTCGATCGGCGACTTGATGGAGATAACAATCGAAGAAGCGGCGCAATTCTTTTCGGCGCATCCGAAAATTGCGCGCGCGCTTTCACTGTTGGTGGATACCGGACTTGGTTACCTCAAGCTGGGGCAACCGAGTCCGACGTTGAGCGGGGGCGAAGCGCAACGGCTCAAGCTGGTGACGCAACTGAAACGCGGGGTGAGCCGCGCGGCAGATGAGCGGATCCGAAAAATGCGCACGCCCGGCTCGACATTGTATTTGCTGGAGGAACCGACCATCGGCCTGCACATGGCCGACATTGAACTACTTCTCAACGTGCTGCATCGGCTCGTGGATGAAGGCAACACCGTGATCGTGATCGAACACAATCTCAGTGTGATCGCGGAAGCCGATTACATTGTCGATCTCGGCCCGGAAGCTGGTGACGCGGGCGGCAAAGTGGTCGCTACCGGAACGCCCGAACAAATTGCAAAGAATCGAGTGAGCCGCACCGCGCCATTTTTGCGAAAAGTTTTGAATCGTTCGCGAGTGCCCGTATCCTCAATGTAGATACATGAAAACAGTGGTTCAACAATGGGGAAACAGTCTTGCCGTGCGAATCCCGCGTCATATCGCGCGCGAGTCTCACATCGGGCGCGGTACGCGCGTCGAGGTAAGCATTGCGAATGGAAATCTGGTTCTCACGCCACTTTCCAAGTGTCGCTCGTACTCGCTCGCCTCGTTGGTAAGAAAAATCACGCCGGCCAATCGACATGCTGAGATCGATTTCGGCCGGCCGGTCGGTCACGAAGTCTGGTAATGCCGCGCTACGTGCCGAACCGCGGAGACGTGGTGTGGATTAATTTCGACTAGGAGTGTTGAAATCGCGGCACACGGCAACGGCGCGGTCATCCTGAGCAGAGCGAAGCGGAGTCGAAGGATCCCGCGAAATTATCTGTAAGCTTTCGCCACGGGATTCCTCGACTTCGCTCGGAATGACAGCGAAAATTGCCGCAAATGCTCGCCTATTACCTGCACAATCTCGATCCGATCATTTTCCGGATCTACGACAATGTCGGGCCGCGGTGGTACGGCTTGGCGTACGTGCTGGCATTTGTCGTCAGTTATCTTCTTTTTCTCTGGCTGGCCAAACGCGGCTACGCCGATCTGCCTCCGCAACGAGTGGGCGATTTCATTACCGGCTGCGCGCTTTTCGGCGTGATCATTGGCGGACGCCTCGGCTACGTTTTTTTTTACAAGCCCCAGATGCTGCGCGAGCCGTTATCAATCTTGCGCGTCTGGGAAGGCGGCATGTCGAGCCATGGCGGGATGCTTGGGTTG
>QHOF01000106.1:0-919 GCA_003219335.1 Verrucomicrobiota bacterium
CTAATTGCAAGCTCGGTCCGCGCGTTGGCGTCTCATTCACCCGGTATGCCTTTAAACTGCCTCGATCAGTGACGATGATAAGCGAACTCGGTGTCATGACGAATCACTGACCAAAAAACTGACCGCGCATGATATCATGCGCTCCGCATTTCTATAAACTAATTCGTTTCTCGCGACAAGATTGCGTTGGATGAATTTCTATTCTGGGGAGCGCACGCGTCTCGCGTGTTGGCGAAGCCGTCTCGGGCTTCGCGGACTTCTCTGATCAGAGTGCTTAAAAACAAGAGCACGCAAGGATTTGAGGCGGGAAGAAAAAGTTCATTTCGGCCCGACGCCGAAGCCAGCACGCGGGGCGCGCACGCTACCCTTTCCTTGCGCGTTCTTCCTCTGCGCTAAGCGGCGGAAACTCGACACGCCGTTTCTTCCATGATTCCTCGCGGGCCTGGTCTTGCGCACCGCTGATCAGTTGAAGCAAACAACAGGCGCGCCCGCCAAGATCGACCTCATCGCCCGAACCAAATTTTCTCGGCTCAGCCAGGAAGCCGTTGGGCTCCATGGTGTCGAGGATCACCGGATCCATCGTGTCGAGAATCAATTCCCACTCGATTTGCTCCTGGCCGGGCAGGACAAAGGGGATCGGTTCATAGTGAGCATTGAGGAGCAGCAGAAATGTGTCGTCACGGATTGGCTCCCCTTCAAAACTGAGAACATCGATGGTATCGCCACTCAGCAGCATGCCGATACAGCGAACAAACGGCGACGCCCACTCTTCCTCGCTCATCTCGCTCCCACCGGGATTGAACCACATCATATCCCTGATCTCAGAACCTCGTATCCGGCGACCCTGAAAAAATTTCGGGCGGCGAAATACGGGATGCGCGTTGCGGAAGGAAATCAGCTTTCGCGTAAACTCCAGGAA
>QHOF01000106.1:927-9609 GCA_003219335.1 Verrucomicrobiota bacterium
GAAACTGATTGTGCTTTTCATCGCGCGTCCAATCGAGCCAACTGATCTCGTTGTCCTCGCAATAAGCGTTGTTGTTTCCGTTTTGTGTCCGGTCCAGCTCGTCTCCACCACTGAGCATCGGCACGCCTTGGGAAAGAAAAAGTGTGGTCAGGAAATTCCGGCGCTGCCGTTCGCGCAAGGCATTGATCTGCGGATCTTCGGTTGGGCCTTCGGTGCCACAATTCCACGATAGATTATTATTATCGCCGTCGTGATTGCCGTCGTCGTTCACCTCGTTGTGCTTTTCGTTGTAGGTGACCAGGTCGTTCAGCGTGAAACCATCGTGCGCGGTGACGAAATTGATGCTGGCGTATGGGCGTCGCCCATTGTGCTGATACAGATCGGGGCTCCCGGTGAGCCGATAGCCCATCTCCCCAAGGCGGCCCTCGTCGCCTTTCCAAAAACTGCGAATGGTGTCGCGATATTTCCCATTCCATTCCGCCCAAAGCACAGGGAAATTCCCAACTTGATAGCCGCCCTCGCCCACGTCCCACGGTTCGGCGATTAGCTTCACCTGCGAGAGCACCGGGTCCTGGTGAATGATTTCGAAAAAAGCGTGCAGCTTGTTAACGCCTTCGTGATCACGGGCCAGACTGACAGCAAGATCAAAGCGGAATCCGTCAACGTGCATTTCCAGGACCCAATAACGCAAGCTGTCCATCACCAGTTGGAGCATGCGCGGATGCAGCAGGTTAAACGTGTTACCAGTGCCGGTGAAATCCAGGTAGAACCGCGGCTTGTCCGGCTCCAACCGGTAATAAGCGAGATTGTCGATCCCGCGGAAGCAAAGGGTGGGGCCGAGACGGTTTCCCTCGGCGGTATGATTGTAAACGACGTCGAGAATGACTTCGATGCCGGCGGCGTGAAGACTGCGCACCATCGATTTGAACTCGGAGACCTGTTCGCCCAATTGCCCACTGCTAGAGTACTCCGCGTGCGGCGCGAAAAATCCGATCGTGTTGTAACCCCAGTAATTCGTCAGGCCGCGATCGACTAAAACTTTATCGTCAATGTGCGCGTGCACCGGCAATAGCTCGACCGCGGTCACGCCAAGCTTTTTGAAATAATCAATGGCCGCCGGGGCGCCGAGCGCCGCATAAGTGCCTCGCAACTTCTCGGGAACATCGGGCCAAAGTTTGCTGAACCCTTTCACGTGTGCCTCGTAAATCACGGTGCGGTGCAACGGGATGCCCGGTCTCTTGTCACCTTGCCAGTCGAATCCAGCGTCGATGACGACCGACTTGGGGACTCCCCATGCGTCATCGCGGAAATCCTGCGTCAAATCTTCCTTCTTATCGCCGATTACGTAACCGAACATTTCATCTGCCCAGCTTACTTCTCCGGCGATGGCTTTTGCGTAAGGATCGAGGAGAAGTTTCGAACTGTTGAAGCGCAGTCCGCGTTCCGGATCGTACGGACCGGAGACGCGGAAACCGTACAATTGTCCGGGCCGCACATCAGGCAAAAACACGTGCCAGACCTGATCGGTGTGTTCAGTGACCGGGATACGAATGTTTTCTTCCGTGGCCTCGAGACTGTCGAACAGACAAAGCTCAACGCCGGTGGCGTGCTCGGAAAAAACGGCGAAGTTGACGCCGTTGCCCATCCACGTCGCGCCCAGCGGATATGGATAACCGAGGAAAGTCCTTACCGAAGTCATAAACGCGCCGCGCATTTATGCGGTATCGCGTCCTCATTGGCAATCACGAATACCGGGATCGACAGCGCACGCTGCTATCATGTTCCTGTGCGATTTCGTTGAAAGCGGCGCAGCAGCGCCGCACTCCAAAACGCGAGCGCCTAATATGCTCTCCGAAGGACCGCCAGGTTTTGGACTGCGGCAGTGCTCTGCCGCTTTTGGATAGTTACGCTACAAATCGCGCAGCGCGCTTTGCGCTTTTTCGATATCGGATGGTCGCAGGACGATGAGACCCTTTTCCGCTTCGCGGCCGGCGAGATAGACGTATTCGATGTTGACTTCCGCATCCGCGAGGCGCTCGGCGATCTTGGCTAAAACGCCCGGTTGACTCGCGGTTTCGATCATGAGCACTTCGGTCTCCAGCGCCAGCACACCGGCTTCGCCCAGGAGCATTAGCGCCTTGGTCGGATCGCTTACGAGCATCCGCACGACCGTGTGATCGACCGTGTCCGATGTAGCCAGCGCGTGGATGGTAATTTCGGCTTTGGCCAGCGCGTCACACACGCGCGCAAGCGCCCCGGGACGATTTGCAAGAAAGACTGCAAGTTGGGTGGCCGTTTCGATGGAGACCTTGGGAGATGGGTTCATGGCGTTTCAAAATCATGCTGGGAATGGCTTCTGACAACTGACGAAAATTTAGAGACGTGACTTTACGAAACGGCGGACTGAAGACCGCCGCTCTTTGAAATCGGACTCGTTCGCGAATCATGAACTTGAATGCAACCATTAACCCACCGGTGACTACTCTTGATCAGCGCGTTTCTGTGAAGCCCGCCGCTCCCAAGCGCACTGTCGGTTTTCTCACGGCGTCTTCCATTGTGGTTGCCAACATCATCGGCACCGGAATTTTCACGAGCCTTGGTTTTCAACTGGCGGACATTCAGTCCGGCTTTCCGTTGCTCATGCTTTGGGTCATCGGCGGAATCGCGGCGCTTTGCGGCGCGCTTTGCTACGGAGAACTGAGCGCGACGCTGCCGCGTTCCGGAGGCGAATATCATTTTCTATCGGAGATTTATCATCCTGCCCTCGGGTTTATGGCAGGATTCGTTTCCGCAACGGTTGGGTTCGCAGCGCCGATCGCGCTCGCCGCCATGGCGTTCGGAAAATATTTTGTCGGAGTCTTCGGCGTCGGCTCGCCGGTGCTTCTGTCGTTCGTCGTTGTTTGGCTGGTAACAGCTTTTCATCTCGGAAACCTTCAGGTCGGCAGCGTATTTCAGAATCTCTCGACCCTCGTGAAATTGCTTCTGATCGGTGCGCTGATCGGCGCCGGCTTCTTTGTCCATCCGAAGCAGCCAATCAGCTTTTTGCCCACGCGCGGTGATGCGATGTCGATCTTCGGCGCGCCGTTTGCCGTGGCGCTGGTTTACGTGATGTATTCTTACTCGGGCTGGAACGCGGCGGCGTATATTACAGGCGAAATCAAGCAGCCGGAGAAAAATGTGCCGCGCTCGTTGCTTGCAGGCACAGGTGTTGTGATCGTGCTTTACGTGTTGCTCAATGCCATCTTCCTCGCCACCACGCCTGTCCAGGAATTGAAAGGTCAACTGGAAGTAGCATTGATCGCAGGCAAACATATTTTTGGGGCAAACGGCGGGCGTGTTGCCGGCGCGGTCATATGTCTCGGCTTGATTTCCGCAATCAGCTCAATGACCTGGATCGGGCCGCGGGTGAGCATGTCGATGGGCGAAGACCATTGGTTGCTGCGATTGCTTGGGCGCAAGAATCCGCACGGCATTCCTACCAATGCCATTGTGCTGCAATTGCTAATCGTCAATGTGCTTTTGCTCACGCGCAGCTTTGAAAGCGTCGTCCAATACACTCAATTCAGTCTGTTGCTCTGTTCGCTGTTCGCCGTGCTCGGCGTGATGGTGCTCCGCGAAACGCGGCCGCAAATCGCACGGCCTTATCGGGTGTGGGCCTATCCATTGCCGCCGATTATCTTTTCCGTCATCACAATCTGGATGATGGTTTACCTGCTACGCTGGAAAACGATTGAATCGTTGGCTGGACTTGCGACTGCAATCGCCGGATTCCTGCTCTACTTTTGCGCGGGAAAACGTCTCCATCACTCGGGATGAAAACATTGTTCGTAGCAATAACGTTGATGACTGCACTCAGCGTTTCGGGGCAGAAGAATCCAGAGCTTGCGCCTCGTGCGATGCCGATAAATGCCGGGCCAAATGACATTGCGCGGTTCCTGGCCGGGATGTCCGTGCCAGTGAATTCCCCGCTCGCGCCGCTGACACGCGATCCGGCGTGGCAGGAACACGCCACATTTTTTGAGAAGGAATTTTCAAAACTTAATCTCCGGCAGCTCCAGAAACTGCACGCGTGGCAGGAGACTTATCTTCCAGAGTCGATGCAACCGGTCCCCGTAGCGTTTTACATGTTCAGCGGGCCCGATTTTTTGTACGCCGATCAATTTTTTCCCAAGGCAAAGGTGTACGTGCTTTGCGGGAAGGAATCGATGGGGCCGCCACCGGATCCGCTGCGCATCGCGAACTTGTCTGGCGCACTGGGAAATTTGGAGAACGCGATGAAGTCCTCGCTCGAGACGACCTACTTCATTACGAAAGACATGAAAATCGATTTACAACAGCAGAACCTCAACGGGGTGCTGCCAATTCTTTACGCCTTCATCGCGCGCGCGGATAAATCGATCACAAATGTCGCGTTCGGCTCGCTCAGCGGCAGCGGCGCATTTCAAGAAAGCGCGCCGGGGAAGAAAGGCGGCGGCATTCCCGGGGTGCGAATCAATTATACCGATAATCAATCCGGCGATTCGCAGACTTTGTACTATTTCACCACGGATATTTCCGATAGCGGCGTTAAAGCGACTCCCGGTTTCCTGAAATTTTGCCAGCGATTGGGCGTCGGTTCGAGCCTTCTTAAGTCGTCTTCGTATCTAATGTTTGGAGAGGGTTTCGCGACGATTCGCAATTTTATTCTCGATCACAGCAACATGATTGTGCAGGACGATTCCGGGATTCCCCTGGCTTACTTCGACCCAAACAAATGGAACCTGCGCGTTTTCGGCGTTTACCTCGGCCCGATTGAGCTCTTCAAACAAGATTACCAGCCGAGGCTCCAGGAACTCTTTCAACAAACCGACCCGCCGCCGCTCGATTTCGGATTTGGTTATCGCTGGAACTACAAGGAAGCCAATTTAATCGTGGCGGAACGGAAGTGACCAATGTTCACCGGCCTGATCGAAGAAGTCGGTGAGGTTGTTGCGGTGCCCGCGAGCGATTCCGAAAGCTTTTGCGAGTTGCAAATTGCCGCGCCGCGTATCGCGAAAAAGTCGCGAAGCGGTGACAGCATAGCCGTGAATGGCTGCTGCCTCACATTGACTTCGCGGCGCGGCGATCGTCTCGCCTTCGATCTTCTCGAGGAAACAATCGATCGCACGAACCTGAAAAAATTGCGGCGCAACAATCGGGTAAATCTGGAGCGCGCCTTGCCCGCGGATGGGCGTCTGGGCGGACATTTTGTGCAGGGCCACATTGATTGCGTCTCGCCCATTGTCGCTTTCGACAAGAAAGGCGCAGACTTTCGACTGGAAGTGGAGTTCCCGGCCGAGTTCGCACATTACGTCGCTCGAAAAGGTTCGATTGCCGTCAACGGAATCAGCCTCACGGTTGCCGTTGTTTTGGCGAAAAGCTTCGTCGCATGGATCATCCCGTACACGAAACAGCACACCAATCTCGACTGCGCACAGTCGGGCGATCTGGTGAATATCGAATTCGATATTCTCGCCAAGTACGTCGAGCGCGCGCTTTCGCCACTCGTAATAAAAAAATGACTACCCGTCGCTCGGCCACCGAGCGTCCGCGCATTGTGGGCGTGATCGCGTCGCGCGCGGACCTGGAGCTGGCGGTGCGGATGCGCAAGCCGCCGGATTTATTCGAACTGCGCTTGGATTGCCTCACAGCTATTGCCAATCAACTAGAAAGCAAATTGCCACGGTTGCGCGCGCCGCTCATCATCACGGCGCGACATCCGCAGGAGGGCGGGGCGAACAAATTATCAATCCGGCAACGGCGCGATCTGCTCATTCGATTTTTAAAGTACGCCAGCTATATCGACTTTGAACTGCGCTCTGCCTCAGCGCTGCGTTCGTTGCTTACGCTCGCAGAGAAGAAAAAAGTGCGGCGCATCATTTCGTTCCATAACTTCAAATCGACACCTCATCCACGGATTCTGGCCGCCAAAACGCGCGCGGCCAGAACATACGGCGCAAATATTTTCAAGGTCGCGACGCGCACCGACACCCCGATGGAACTCGGACGTTTGCTCGACTTCATAACAAACAAGCGTGTCGATCTTCCCATCGCCGCGATGGGCATCGGCAAACTCGGCGCGATTTCGCGCGTCCTGCTGGCGCGCGCCGGTTCGGCTCTGGTCTATGCATCAATCATCGCGGCGACCGACGTCGAGGGCCAACTCTCGCTCGAACAGCTTCGCGCGCTGGGAGTCGGAAAATGACAAAGCTCAAATGAAGAATGACGAAAGAATGACGAAGCCCGGAATGAGAAAAGAGCCATGCTTCGAGCTTCGTCATTCGTCATTGATTCGGATTTCGTGATTCGGATTTCGTCATTATATTTGGGCCTCGTGTTCCGCCCTGATAACCGCGCACATATTCTTTGCAGAGCGCCCCTAGTCCCATGTCTTCGTCAGTAACTTTGCCCAAACAACTGCCGGTGATGCCGCTGCCGGGAGCGGTCCTTTTTCCGCACGCGCTGCTCCCGCTTTACATTTTTGAGCCGCGCTATCGCGACATGCTGGAACACGCACTGCAGCATCATCGCATGTTTTGCGTGACGCTGATCAAACCGAGTTGCCCGGAGTGGCACGCTTCGGAAGATTTCTTCCATCTTGCCACTGCCGGATTGATTCGCGCCTGTGTGGGGCGCGGCGATGGCACATCCAATTTGATCCTGCAGGGTCTGCAACGCGTACGCTTTACCGGTTTCGAACAGGAAACGCCGTTCCCGATTGCCAGGATCGACATCGTTGAGTCGCGGGACGCAACCACGGTCGAGACCGAAGCGCTCGGCGCAAAAGTGCTCGAACTCTATGCGAACCTGAAACACGACCGCCGTCAGCTGCCGGCAAAAGTGGATCGATACCTTTCCGAACTGCGTGACTTGGAAATGCTGGCGGACCTTATGGCCTCCACATTCGTTAACGATCCGTTGCGGCGACAACGCGTACTCGAGGAACATTCTCTCAACCAGCGCCTCCGTTTTCTCATCAGATATCTGCGGGACGAAATTGGCAACGCCGCTGCATGAGGCAGAGACGCCGCGCTGTCCCTACCCTGCGATTCGGCCGTATTCTTCCATTAAATACCGGTCCGTCATTCCGGCGACGTAATC
Organism: Verrucomicrobiota bacterium; assembly: GCA_003219335.1. Classification (GTDB taxonomy): domain Bacteria; phylum Verrucomicrobiota; class Verrucomicrobiia; order Chthoniobacterales; family UBA10450; genus Udaeobacter. The sequence goes on from QHOF01000106.1 coordinate 8,047, forward strand.
GCACACGGTGCGATGCAACCCCTCCTTCTCGATGCGTCTCATCGCTCCATCGCCCAGCCTGTCGGGATCGACAAGGTACGCGTCAAAAACGCGCCGCAGCATCTCGCACGCGCGCCGGTTCAATTCCGATACCCGGGGATGATAATAAACGTTCTGATACAAAAACTTCCGCAGCGCGCGATTTGCTTCCGCCAATTCATCGCTGTAGCGGATCAGGGAAGCCGGCTGTCTGCGAACGTCATCGGCACCTTGCACGCCGGATTCCGCGATCGACTTTGCGCTCGTCGCAACGAGGTCGTGCACTTCCCTGTCGATGATCTCGCGAATAATCAGCTTGTGCAGCTCGGGCTCGCGTGCGTCAGCGTAACGCGCGAGCACTGCGCGATGGCTTCGCCTCCACACCTCGTTTTTTTCCAATTGCGTCGGGTTCAAAATTTCAAAATCGACAGCGTCATCCAGATCGTGACTATAATAAGTGATTTCGTCTGCGAGGTCCGCAACCTGCGCCTCCAGCGATGGACAATCGTATTCTTCTTCTTCGGGTCCGGGGAAAACGTATGGCCGTTCATGCTTCCGCAAACCTTCGCGCACTTCGAATGTCAGATTTAATCCCGAAAAATCTGGATACGGCGTTTCGAGCAACTCGACCACTCGCACACTCTGGCGGTTGTGATCAAACCCGCCGTGCTCGCGCATGCATTCGGCCAGCGTCTCCTCGCCCGAGTGCCCAAAGGGCGCGTGCCCCAGATCGTGCGCCAGCGCGATCCCTTCTGCGAGATCTTCGTTCAATCTCAACGCGCGGGCGATCGTCCGGCTGATCGATGCCACCTCGATGGAATGCGTGAGTCGGGTGCGCAAATGGTCGCCGGTCCCGTTTAGGAAAACCTGCGTCTTGTATTCCATCCGCCGAAACGCCCGCGAATGGATAATCCGCGCCCGGTCGCGTTGAAATTGTGTGCGGTACGCGTGGCTTGGCTCGATATATTTGCGCCCGCGCGATTCGCCCGATTTTTCCGCAAACGGCGCGAGCACGGCGCGCTCGGTAGCCTCCATTTCTTCGCGCGTTTTGCAGTTCGTGACGCTCACGACGAGTGAATTTGCAAGCGCTCGCGCGCTTGACCGATTTGATAAATACCGTAGCTCTTCCAGGCGGGCCTGACGAGTCTATTAAATCGGTCGAGCTAGTTGTCGATCTTACAATTCGAGAAAGCCAAAGCAACCATGTCGAAGAAAACCCGTCCGAAAAAATCCGCCAAAGGACGGATTCGCCGTGGCGAACAAGTTACTTCCGAACGTCTGCAGCAAATTGGTTTTGCCTACGCGCCGCCGCTCATCATCAGCGCGGCTGTGTCGAATGAAGTTTTCGATACGCTCGCGAGCGGCGCGAAAACCGTCGAGCAAGTGAGCAAGGAAACCGGTGCGTCGGCGCGCGGTTTGCGCGTGATTATGGACGCGCTCGTCGGCCTCGAACTGCTGAAGAAAGATCGGCAATCCAGATACTCACTTATGCCCGAGAGTGAAGCATTTCTCATCAGCAATAAACCGGGCGCGGTCGCCGGATTT
>QHOF01000493.1:0-1720 GCA_003219335.1 Verrucomicrobiota bacterium
ATCTGGGTAAGCCATAGCTAGCCGCCCCAGGCGCAAGAAAGAGCGTACGGGTGCAGTGAAGCTCCGCGATGATCGCCAGCCGCTAATGGTTTGCCCGCTTACTGAACCTCACTTCCAGCGCGCTCCGTAGCGCGTCGGGAGAGCGGAATCGTCTTGCAGAGCTAACGATTTTGGACACTAACCGTTGAAGCTCTCTTTCAACGGCGATAGGCGTAAGCAAATCGAAATCGAACTAACCGACACGAGGATTGACGATTCTCGTAGCACCTATAAGTACTTGAGATTACAAATTAATTTATCCACTTTGCCATTACTTTGCCAGAATTAAAAAACGAATAAATACGAATCCATCTGCCTCTGATAGAACGAATCACCCCAATTCAGAGGCAAAATTCCCTGCCATTCGTTATGCTTGACAGGAAACCGTAGGGCATACGCGGCAAATCCGACCCACCAGGTAACCAGAACGCTTTCCGGCACGGCTTAGCTGGTATCGGCACAGCGCCGTGCTAAAAGACCAAAAAAATTTGAAACGGAGTCAACTTTATGGATTCCAATTCAGCGATGGTGGTACTAACCGCTTTAGTGGTCCTAACCGCTTTAATGGTTGTTCTCACGCTCGTGATAGTATTTTTCAAACTCCTAGTTTGGAAAGTGTACGAACGAATCGCTTGGCTTACTGGATCTATGGAATCACATTCTGATCTCATGCTACGAATCGAAGCGCGAGGCGGGATAAACGGTCAGCCGATAAAATTAGTGTCGTGGGACCCGACAATCGGAGAAGCTCCCAAGAGGGAACACGGCGAAGAAGTCGATCTGAACACAATCCGTATATTCTTACCCGTCAAAGATCGCCGTCGGCAAAGAACGACCAAGGAGAAAGTTAAAGACCTGTTCACCCTTCCGTAGTACCGTCGCGAATCAATGGCACGTCATAAAAAACAACATTATGTCCCAGCTTGCTACCTTAAGGCATGGTATGACACGACTGCACCGAAAAACCAAACCCCCTACGTCTGGTTTTTCGACAAGGACAGCAGCAATGCTAGGGCAAAGGCACCAGAAAACATTTTCCATGAAACCAACATGTACACGATAATAACCGAGAGAGGTAAGCGCGACCTACGTCTTGAACATGGGCTGGCACAACTAGAAACCGAATTCGCCCGCATCCGCGATAAGAAACTGCGGCGACGGCTTCCATTCGACCAAGATGACCACACGCTGCTATGTGCATTCATTGTCGCACAACTATTCCGAACTCCTAAGATGCGGGAACATCATCGACAGCAATGGGAACCTGTTCTCAAAAAGATGGAGCATATGTTGGAATGGGCGAAAACGGCAACACCAGAGCAAAAGCGTCAACTTGCCGAAATGCTAGAACCATCATCGGAATCGAAACAGAGCGTCGAATACGAAGACGTAAAGAGGATCTACGAACAACCGATTCAAACTATGATGAGACCGGCGGTCGCCACGCTCACTCCATTGCTTAGTCGTTTGGATATGGCAATTTTAGAAATCGAAAATGACAGCATAGGATTCATCACATCTGATAACCCCTGTGTAATGTTTGATCCAGCTGCCTATAAACGTCCACCATTTTACCGCGCCCCAGGGTTAGCATACCCCACAACTGAGATTACGCTCCCGGTCTCTCCACGACAATGTATTTGTCTCAATCAAATGAAACTTAAAGGCTATTGGCGTGTGC
>QHOF01000493.1:1744-4468 GCA_003219335.1 Verrucomicrobiota bacterium
GGCGTGTGCAAGAAACACATTTGGATGAAATCAACAGACGCACTCGGTTTTGGGCAGATAAATACTTTGTAGTGAACTGCAATCAAATCAAGCGCATTTGGTTTGACCTTGGTAAAGAACCAGAAGATTCATGGGAAAAGTTGCATGGGCAAAAGAATAATAGTAGCGGTCGCAAGTGAATCGTAAGGCAAGGAGTGGTTAGTCGTTTGGATAGAGCAGCAACTAACGCGCAAAATCCCGCTCTATCCGCTATCCTGTGGCCCAATATGGCAGGCATACGCGGCAAATCCGGCCCACCAGCAAACCAGAACGCTTTCAAGCACGGCCTGGCTGGAATCAGCCAGCGGCGAGCTAGCGCTGGACCCCACTGAGCAGTCGATCCGTGAGGAGATTCTGGCTGGCTTGATTGCTGATAAGGGCGGAGAGCATCAGATAGGCACGGCTGAACGAATCCTGGCCGAGATTATCGCGAGCGACGTATCTCTGCTGGTTACCTTCAATCAGGCTATCGATGGCGTCATCAAGAACAATCAGAAAGCCAGGCAAAATCCCCAGACAAAATCCCAAGGCGCTATCTCAATTGGACGGGTATAAGAGGCCGCTGGTGGGCTCCCTGTCGGCGAACCTCCAGCGGTTCGGCATGGAAAAGGTCGCCAAAGTCGAATCGCTTCAGGAGATCATCGAGGAGATGACCGAGAGTTTCAGCGCCCGGCTAATATTGGTGGAGAATTCAGTTCAATCTGCCTTTGTGCTTCTATTAGCAGAGAACGGGCTTGCGGATCTTCAGCCAAAGTAAACTAACGTCGGGTCGTGTGTCACTGAATGACTTTGCAAGCATCGACAATGATTCTGATCTGTGTCACTAAAAAAACTTATGCTCATAAAACTGTTTCTCGCCCTCAGTGGCATCTCTCCCCACATAAAGAAGTTGCTCTGGAGGCAATGGTACCAATTTTTAGCCGGTCATCATCAGACAAAAGACTGGTCATTTATGAATTACGGTTACGCGCCCTTGCACGATCACTCTGATATGGTGAAATTGGATGAAGCAGATGAGCCTAACCGTTATTTCATCCAGTTATACCACCACGTCGTGAGTGCGGTAGATTTAACGAATCTAGATGTGTTGGAAATCAGTAGTGGACGCGGGGGAGGCGCGTCTTATATCAAGCGGTATTTAAAACCCAAAGCCGTGACCGGTGTCGATTTTTCCGACAAAGCCATTCGATTCTGTAAGCACACTCATGACGTGGACGGACTATCATTCGTGGAGGGGGATGCTGAATCCTTATCTTTCGAGGCTGGACGTTTTGACGTTGTAATCAACATTGAAGCGTCGCATTGCTATGGCTCAATGGAAACTTTTCTTGGACAGGCGAAAAAAGTGCTTCGTCACAATGGATATCTTCTCTACGCAGATTTTCGCAACAAAAATGATGTTGCGGTACTACATCGTCAAATGGAGAGGTCGGGCATGAAGATTCTCAGACGAGAAGATATTACACCGAATGTTGTCAGGTCATTGGATTTGGACAATCAAAGAAAACTTCTGCTGATCCGAGCTTTCTTTCAGAATTGGCTAGTGAAGCCTTTTCAAGAATTCGCGGGCGTGAAAGGATCGAAGATCTACACGGGCTTCCAGAGTGGCACGATGATTTATCTGTGTTATGTTCTGCAGAAATGATTGGCTGCCGGAATTCGAGTTGTTCTGTCGTCTTCGGTTGATGCACCGTATCCGACAATAACACCTTCAACCGAGGAACTCTCCATTCTTTGAGCAAATTTGCCTCAGACTATCGCTGATTTGCAGAAATCTGGTCAACTGATCAGTGCCGGGCATTGCCGCTGCTCTGGCGGCCTATCTACTATTCTCTCGTACCCCTGTTGGTCCGCAGACGCCTTCAAGTCTCTTGACGGCATTCAGTTTGGATTGGCGAAAGTTTAGCACGCACCTACATCACGACTACACGGGCCTTGAGTTTTCCTTTAGCCACGCGTTCAAGAAGCTTGTCAATTGTTTTCTGAACCTGCTGACCAATCTGCTCCAGTCCACATTCCTGGCATACCGTGCACGGGATATTTTGGATTTCAATGAGCTCGGTCTGCATTGTCGTTCGGCCCAAATAAGTCCTCGAGCCGCACTGTCGGCACTTCCCTGGCATAAATTCAATGCAACATCGAGTTGAATTCGTTGTGATCGAACGTACAAAAGCGTCGGGTCCGCGTTTGCGAGCAGCGTTTGACTGAAGGAGAAAACAATTCAATTGCAGGGTTAACATCGCAAATCAGCCGATCCGTTAGCGGCTGGCTGGATTTGCCTTGAGTCGCGCCCAACTATGCTTCGACAATGTCTGCTTTCAAGCTTAATACGAAAACAACTACCTCATCACATTCTTGCTTAGGAATCTGTAACGCTTCCATAGTGGCACCAGCATGCTGCAAGAAAATTGACCAGTCATTTTCACTGATTTTCATCCCTTTATGAGATGTCTTCATATCTCGGCCAGTGTAGTACATCGGGCCGCCAGCACTCGCGCACAAATAATCAATCAGTAGTTGCTTCTCTCGCGCAATACCATCGTCTCCCCGATTTTGCCAGAAACGGCCCAATTGAGAATCTGCTTGTAAACGTGGCAGTAAGTCATTGGCAAAAGCTGTAATACCGTCATACCCTCCAAGGCGCTCATAAAGTGATTTCTGATTCATTAAATTTCTCCTTTCAGT
>QHOF01000082.1:0-614 GCA_003219335.1 Verrucomicrobiota bacterium
AAAATCGATATGCGGCTAGCGGCATTGATGATTGGTATTAGCCGAGTCGCCCGCGCCATGCTGTGACGCGGACTTTACGCGTGAATTACCGTTGCCAAATTATTCGAAGTCTACTCTGGCACACAGCAACGCGGGCTACTGCTTCCAGTGATGAGAGTCCCAACGATGAAGTGTTCTTACGTAACAACAACGCCTCACCTGCCGCGCATTTCTGTCTCAACGAAGGATGGTTGCCCTTCCAATCTATTGGGCTTCTCGCATCTTGCCGCTTCAATGATCACGGCATGTCAATTGCGTTTCCACTGTAACTAGAACACAGCATCCTCTTCCGTACGTAACCCGGTTTCTGCGACCACTCGGATCAGACAAGAGGATGCGCTCCGATCGAATGAAGGCGGTACGATATATGGCAAGTGCGTTAGAGAAGAGGGTAAGGATTCAATTAATTGCGGTTATCGGCGTGGTTTGTTTTGCGCTCGGCATAGCTCTGGGCGGCATCGGCACCAGGTCCGCGAAAACCGAAGCAGCAGTAGGCGAGGCTGCCGGAAGTTCTCATGGACTCCCGAACTTTGTCGCTTTAGCAAAGCAACTCAAACCTGCAGTGGTCAACGTGT
>QHOF01000082.1:621-9300 GCA_003219335.1 Verrucomicrobiota bacterium
TCGACGACACAAACAGTTCGTGCAGTTCAACCTTTTCAGAGTCCTTTCGGTGCGGATGATCCGTTCAATGAATTTTGGAAAAGATTTTTCCCGAACCCAGGTCAGTCGCGTCAAAGAAGCTTGGGGTCCGGAGTTATTATCGCAAGCGATGGATTTATTTTAACCAACAATCATGTAGTCGATGACGCCGAGAAGATTACCGTGAAGCTGTCGGATGATAGAGAATTTGCGGCAAAGGTTGTGGGAAAAGATCCAAAGACGGATGTTGCCCTACTCAAAATCAACACCGAAGGTTCTCTTCCCGTGGCGCGGTTAGGGAATTCCGATCGCCTTGAGGTGGGTGAATGGGTCGCGGCGATCGGTAACCCGTTCGGTTTGGATAGCACTGTCACTGAAGGAATTGTTAGCGCAAAGGGCAGGCATATCGGTGACGGGCCCTATGAAGATTTCATCCAAACTGATGCCTCCATTAACCCGGGAAACTCGGGAGGACCGTTGATCAACATGAGCGGCGAAATCGTTGGCATCAACACGGCTATCTTCAGTCAGACCGGCGGCAATATCGGTATTGGCTTTGCGATCCCGATTAATCTGGTCAAGGAGATCCTGCCGCAGATCAAGAGTAAAGGGAAGGTGACGAGGGGATGGCTCGGAGTAGCAATTCAAAGGGTTACCCCGGCCATTGCGGAGTCTATGGGACTGGATAAGTCAAAAGGCGCCCTGGTCTCTCAGGTTGTTGAAGGCGGTCCGGCGGACCGAGCCGGTGTGAAAGTGGGAGATCTGATTGTCGAATATAACGGCAAAGAGATCAGTGACGCGAACGAGCTGCCGATTCTTGTGGCGCGCACGGCACCCCAAGAAAAAGTCCCGGTCAAGGTGTTGCGAGATAAAAAAGAGACATCCTTCACGGTCACCATCCAAGAGTTGAAGGAGCAAGAGGTTGTAGCGTCAGCGAATCAAAAAGAGAGTCTAGGGCTTACCGTGCAGAGAGTAACGCCTCAACTGGCGGAGAGCCTGGGTTTGGATCGTCCCAGAGGTGTAGTGGTGACCTCTGTAAAGCCAGACAGCGCGGCGGATGAGGCCGGCTTGCAGCGAAGCGATGTCATTCTCGAAATCGACCGCAAACCGATCAAAGACCGTTCCGATTACCAGAGAGCTATCGCGGATGTGAAGCAGGGTAAAGCGATATTGTTCTTGATCCGCCGAGGAGAGAACACAATCTTTCTTGCGCTCAAATCTTGAGCATAGGTGTTCCAGCGAGGCCGTTCAGGCTGGCAAAGATCGATTATTTCTAACCGCATTTTTCTTGACGCGGGAATAAAACACCGCCGTGGCGCCGAGCCATTTTTGGCGGCTGCTGAAAAGTTAATTTCGCCAAAAGCATCTTTTTACGGTGGTGAGCTAGAGCCACCTAAGATATCCAGAAGCTAGGCAGCAGCTGTCGGATTGGCCCAAGCTACTATAGTACTCCAGCCTGAAAACAAAGAGACTGGGGCCAAGACTTCAGGACTCTGGAGCTGTCCGCCCAAAGATGTTCGCGCGGAGAAGGTTAAGGCTTCTTTAAAACGACGCGTTGGAAGTGAGACTTCCGAAGACCGAAGAAGCCAAGGCCAAAGAGATTCAAAGTGAAGGTTGGTTAAACAAGTTGACCCGAGCATAGGTACATAACGAGAAGAGGAGAAAACCATGTACACACGATTGCTAATACCGCTGGATGGATCGAAGACGGCTGAGGCGGTGCTGCCCTACGGCCGAACTCTGGCCGGGACCCTCAAAATTCCGGTCGAGCTCTTGGGCGTCGTCGATATTGCTGCGTTGGCCACTCACGTATCGCATGGCAGCACTCGACATTTCGAACCGATCATCGCCGAAAGCGTTCGAAGCAGTGAGGAGTATCTGAAACGCATAGCGAAAACGTTTCCCGGCCATGGGGTAAAGTGCACTGTAGAAAAGGGCAAGGCAGAAGAGGTGATCATTGAAACGGCAGGATCGGATACAACGCTTACGGCCATGGCCACACATGGCCGTTCGGGGATCAACCGATTGCTTCTGGGAAGTGTGGCGGAAAAGGTGCTGCGGGGCTCACCCCATCCGCTCTTGCTCATCCGCGCCAGTGAAGAGGCCAAGAGCGAAGGGGAGGCAGTGCTAAAATCTGTGATCGTCCCTCTCGACGGATCTGAGCTGGCGGAAAACGTTCTTCCTGCTGTCGTGGAGTTGGTCAAGACGTTAAAACTGGAAGTCCTTTTGCTCCGGGCCTACCAGATCCCTATCAACACCTACGCCGGCATGGAGGATTACTACCCGGTCAATTATGAAGAGATCACCGGCGCGTTCAGGGACGAGGCGCAAAGTTATCTCGAAAACAAAGTTGGCGAGCTCAAGCGCAAGGGAATCGAGAAGGTTTCTTTCGCCATACCCGAAGGCTCTGGAGCCCATGAAATTATTGCGCTCGCTCAACGGACCCCCGATAACCTCATCGCCATGTGCACGCATGGACGGTCGGGCGTAAAGCGTTGGGTATTAGGGAGCGTAACGGAAAAAGTGGTACGTCTCTCCGGAGATCCTGTTCTGATCGTCCGCGGCGCGTGAGTATGCCGACCTGGACAGCGCAATAAGAATGTTCCAACAAGAGATAACTCCGCAATTGTCGTTTGAGGTAAGCGGGAGGAGAAGAAACAGATGCCGATCAAGAGAATCGTTTGGGGAAGCGACGCTGAGGAGCGAAAAGGCGTGAGTTTGGTGGAGAAGGTACGACATTCCCTCGAACAGCGTCTGGAATCGTCAACTTCGTCCGGATCACGGCATCAACATGATTGTCATGAGCACGCAAGCGAGCAAAGGAGTGCCCAGGTTTTTTGTGCAGCGTGGCAGAGACTGTGATCAAAGAAGCTCCATGGCCGCTTTGAGCTGGCTGATGGTGGCACAATCTTTGCGCATGGATCTAGGCGGATACTTGACGAGGTATCGGTAAAAATTTTTTTAAAGGAGGAAACGAAAATGGCTCGTACAATGACCACGTCGGAGTATGTGGCTGCTGAGCAAAGCACAGACTATGCACATCAGGCCTATACGATTCTCAGATTTGGGTTCACCATTGCGCCCATCATTGCGGGGCTGGACAAATTTTTTAATGTGCTGGTGAACTGGACTCAGTATCTCACACCCCTAGTGCCGAGGTGGACCGGGATCGACCCGGCGGGTTTTATGATGGTTGTAGGAGTTATCGAAATAATCGCCGGAATCGTGGTCGCTGTGAAACCCAGGTTCGGGGCTTGGATCGTTGTCGCTTGGCTCTGGGGCATCATCATAAACTTATTGCTGGTCCCCGGATACTACGATGTCGCGCTACGCGATCTAGGACTCTCCTTCGGCGCTCTTGCCTTGGCAAGATTGGCCGAGCGCGAGGGATGAACTCCGCCTAAACCAACTGATAAACGACTCCTACTCGAACTGCGGAGTGATGACTCGACAGGTCGCCTCTCTAGCGTCCGGCAGTAGGAGTCGGGACTCATCAGCACCATGCGGCACATTCATGATTACGCGATCATAGGTGATTGCCGCTCTGCGGTTTTATCTCGCGCGAGGGGTCCATTGATTGGCTCTGTTGGCCGCGGTTCGACAGCATCTCGATTTTTGGCACTTTTGCCAGGTCCAGGAAAAAGTTTCTTCCGTTAGCGCCTAATAAAAGTTGCTCTCGTCGTGCTTAAAAAATCAAACCGAAGTCATTTCATGAAAGGAAAGCTTATTCGGACCGCATATGAGGCGCGCGCAGTCAAAGGAAAAAATCGACATGCGACTGGCGGCACTGATAGCCAGTATTGATTTCGTAGCTCAAGCGATGCTGTGTCGCGGACTTTATGCGTAAATGATCGATGCCGAGCGTCTCTACCTTCTCGCCCTCCTCTTGCGGGGATAAAAGGCTGATCCTCTTATTGTTCAGTGCGCAGATTGACTACTGTTCTGAAACCTTGCTGCGCGATTGCTTTAACTTCCTGGTCTGTTTTTGGCTGGTCACCAACCGTTAACCGTTCATTGATCTAAACAGACAGGCCGTGACGACTTGCTTTCTCTATGTGAATTGTGAAGTGGTCGGGTCCGCGTAACGACGAACGCCGTTTCTATAAGTCATACGTCGGGGTCTGTAGAGCGATATGTTGCCCACGAGCAATGGCGCCGACAACATCGGCTCGGCTCACGATACCGACAAGCGACTTTCCACGCATCACCGGCAGGCGTCTGATCTTGTGCGCCGTCATGAGCCGGGCAATTTCTTCGACCGGAGTTTCCTCCGTGATCTGTACTACCTTATTGCTCATTATGGTTTTGACCTGTTTGCCTTTCTTGGCGATGAGATCGGTCTCAGAAACGACGCCGACAATTTTCCCTTTCTTATCTGCTACGGGGGCGCCGCTGATTTGGTTCTTGATCAAAAGATTTGCCAGCATCTTAACCGGAAGAGATGGGCTCACGGTAACGACCTCTCGGGTCATTATGTCTTTCGCCTCCATAGCGGTCTCCTTTCCTTCGGCTTAGCTCAGGACAGTCTATAGGCCTTTTTCAGCCATCAAGCTCGCCAGGTCGGCGACACGGCAACTATAACCCCACTCATTGTCATACCATGATAGGACTTTTGCCATTTTTCCTTCGAGTACGACGGTAGACAGACTATCAACGATCGCCGAAGCCGGATTACCACGAAAATCGCTGGAAACCAAAGGCTCGTCGCAGTAGGCGAGGATCCCTCTGAGGCCATCTTCGGCTGCGGCTTTCAGCGCTTCATTCAGCGCCTCATCTGAACCGGACTTCCTGAGATTCACCACTAAATCGACTACAGAGACTGTCGAAGTCGGTACTCTAAGTGACAGTCCATGCAGCTTGCCCTTGAGTTCCGGCATGACTAGACCGATCGTCTTGGCAGCTCCAGTACTAGTGGGGACTATGTTCATCGCAGCAGCCCGGGCGCGTCGCAAATCCTTATGCATTAAATCCAAGATGCGTTGATCGTTCGTATAGGCATGAGTGGTGGTCATGAGCCCGCGCTCGATGCCAAAGTTCTCGTGCAAAACCTTGGCTACTGGCGCCAGGCAATTCGTCGTGCAGGAGGCATTGGAGACGATATGATGTTTGCGCGGGTCGTACTTAGAGTCGTTGACTCCTAAAACCAATGTGATGTCCGCGTCCTTTGCCGGTGCGGTGATCATTACTTTCTTAGCTCCCGCCTCCAGATGAGCTTTGACCTGTGCCGCGTCTGTGAAAACTCCGGTGGATTCGATAACGATATCGACGCCGAGTTTCTTCCAGGGGAGCCGGGCGGGATCCTGCCCCTTAAGTACGACTATGTTCCAGTCGTCGACCTTGAGCAAACCCTCACCCATTTCGACTTTTCCCGGAAAGACTCCGTAGGTTGAATCATGGCAGAAGAGGTGAGCATTGGTTTGCAAGTCAGCCATGTCATTGACGGCAACCACGGAGAGAGTGTCTTTATGGCGCTGAAGGATCGCGCGGAGACCCAATCGTCCAATCCGGCCGAAGCCGTTAATCGCTACTTTTGTGGTCATGATTGCCTCAGCTTTCCGCCCGCAGATTGTAACTAACTTGACGGCGACGCAATATTTGTTCCACGGCAGCACGAGCCACTCGCCCATCCTGGTATCAGGAACGCGGAGATAGGCATGGACTGTCAATGCTCTTTGCTCGCTTCATCATCCGGAGTCACGGGACAAACTTTTTCTTCGTTCTCGACTTCACCGCGAAACATTCTTCACCGCCCGATATTATTACAATACCTATCAATGACTGTGGCAAGTGAGGTGCCATGTTTCGGCGCAATTTGGTTTAATGAATGATGAATGACAAGCAATCGGTGCCACAATATTGCCGCACACAGCACGCATTTCCGCCTCAATGGCAGCTCATTTGTTCCAAAGCAAGGCGAACGGTTGGCCCAAGAACAGCTGGTTTCAGCAACAGCTGAGTCATCTCAGAGGTCTCGACACGGTACAACGGAGGGAAACGACGAGAGTTTGTAGATTTGGAAGAGTGACTTAACTATCGGTGAAATTTCTCGGAGGTGGGCGGCAACGGAGACAATACCGATTGCCATGAGGAAAACAAAATTAGCCCGGGCTGCTCACTCCTCCGATCAAGGGTCGCCCGAACGACCTCTTTAACGTTCTCGAAATAGCGCTTTTCTCGATTGCGTGTGAATTTCCTGTCTTCTATTTTGCCGTCGTGCACCCATAGCCGAAGAGCCCTTTGGCCTTGATCATCGCGGCGACAGAGGGCGGTACCATATTCTCCCAACAGGGATCATTCCGCTCGATTTTAGCCAAAACGTCCTGCGGGAAAATCGTCAAGTAGCTTTCGTTATAGCGGCGGATCGGTTCGAGGCTCCGGAGCTCGAGCAGCGTGGCGCGCAGGTGCTGCCACGGGGACGGAATCGGCGCGCTTTCGACGGTGTGGACCTCTCCCGAGCTGGGGTCGCGAGTTGGGTACACGTACATCTTCACGGAACGCTTGAAGAGTCGCCCCGCCGATTCGAGAACACCACCGGGCAAGTCCGGGTAATATTTCTCGTCGATGATCTCCCGGACACTCGGCAGGCCCACTGCGATCCCGATCATCCCGTCGGTGTAAGCGGCTAGATAGTCGGCGAGTTGATAGTACGGTTCGAACCGCGAGACGAGCACATCAAAGCCGAGTGCACCCAGAATGTCTGCCCGGGCCAGGAAATCCGAGTGCTCGACGTCGGGACCGGGGATGAGGTTACGCAAGGTCATCTCCGCAAGAACTACAGGTTGCTGTCCTAGCATGTCGGGTTCTCCTACGAACTGCTCCCGAGCACGTTCGAGAAGATCGAGCGTCAATCGGGTCACCGGTCGAAAGCTACCCCGCTCCACAAGGATCGGCCTCTTGTAGAGAACCTCCGACGGTTGCACGACCTCGCCGCTTGCCGTGAACATTGCGGCATCGGTCAGATTCTGCTCCACCAGCTGCAGGCTCATGAGCCGGTTGTCCACGCCCGTGAATGCTGGCCCTGAGAGCTTGATCATGTCGATTTCCGCGCGCTCGCGCGAAAGCTCGTCCATCAGCGCGCCGACAAGAACCGTTAGCTCCCGACGACAGTAGAAGGCGCCATAAATCAGGTTGACCCCCAGCACCCCAAGCGTCTCCTGCTGGCGCACGGTGGTCGAGTCGAACAGGTGGACATGCACGATGATCTCGGAGGGCTCTTCGCGAGGTCGCGTCTGGAAACGAATTCCCATCCATCCGCGTCCGACCTCGCGGTGACGGTAGTTCCGCGTGGCCACGGTGTCGGCAAATGCAAAGAAGGTTGTGGTATCCCCGCGAGCGGGACCCAGGCGCTCCAGTAATTGTCCAAACTCGTAATCGAGCATCCCTTTCAGGCGCTGGCGGCTGACGTACTGCTGAGTTGGACCATAGAGCGCGTTGCTGACTGCCATGTCGTAGGCCGAGATGGTTTTGGCCACGGTGCCGGCCGCGCCGCCCACGTGGAAGAACCAGCGGGCGACTTCCTGCCCGGCGCCTATCTCGGCGAACGTGCCGTACGGCATCGAATCGCGGTTCAGCGTCAGCGCTTTTTGCTGCGTGCTCGAAGCCGTTTCATTCATAAAGAACGGATGCTCGCCTATACGCTGCCCGGTAGGTTCCCGGCACCGTCCGAAATGCAATGTTCAGACGATTCCAACCGTTGATAGCGACAATAGCGAGCGTGAGATTCACCAGTTCGGCGTCCCTGAAATGCTTTCGAACCTGCCCGTAGACTGCGTCCGGGACGTGTCCATCCGCAATGAATGTCACCGCTTCGGTCCAGGCGAGAGCGGCCCGCTCGCGCTCAGTGTAAAACGGAGCCTCTCGCCAGGCGTTAAGCAGGTAGAGCCGCTGCTCGTCTTCGCCTTGGGCGCGAAGATCTTTCGAATGCATGTCGATGCATTGGGCACAGCCATTGATCTGTGAGGCCCTGAGCCTAACCAGGTCAAGCAGTAAAGCCTCCAGACCGCTGGCGTTAGCAGTTTTTTCCAAGCCAAGCATTGCTTTGTAGACATCCGGCGAGATCTTCTTAAAATCTAGTCGTGCTTCCATACGGGCTCCTTTGTCGATTGATTGTCGTATTCGTGCGAACGACATCACTTTTCATCAACCGCAACTCTTATGCCAGTGCAGTGCCTACCGATGCTTGCGCGATAGTTCACTCTTACTGAGTCGGTTAGCTTAACGGGGGTGCAAATTCCGAGATCCCCCTAAGAACAACAATGCCACACCATCAACACATTTTTGTCTTGGTCATCTTCAGTCAAATTTCCGCTGAAGCATTCAAACAGAGCTGCTTGAGGTGTGCGAATGTTCTCAGGAAGACTCACTGTGGGGTATCGTCGTATCCAGACCTTTTACTTGCCGCGCAAGGCTCGCACGTAAATATTCCCGGTTCATCCGCGCGATGAAATCCACACTGATTCCCTTAGGACATACAGCCTGGCACTCCCGGTGCATGGTGCAGCTACCGAAGCCCTCTGCATCCATGGCAGCGACCATTTTAAGAACCCGCTGGCCTCGTTCGGGCTGACCTTGAGGGAGTAACGCAAGATGGGAGACTTTCGCGCCGGTAAAGAGTGCGGCTGAACCGTTGGGACACGCAGCCACACAAGCGCCACATCCAAT
>QHOF01000498.1 GCA_003219335.1 Verrucomicrobiota bacterium
AAGCTGTCTGGTGCGGGTATCAATATAACAGCGCTTCACGTGATTACAGCGGGAGCCGGGCGGTACGGAGCGATTCTCTGGGTTAAACCGCGTGATGTGAATAAAGCCGCTAAAGTCCTTTTGTAGAGATACGGACAAGTGTGATCGGGAAATCTTGATGCTAGCGCTTTAAGGAGGCAATTTCCCTTGCCTGTTGTTAATCATCCCGGCTTAGTCCGGGCCATATCGCACTTGTCGATTACGCACTTCTAGGAGTGCCGGTGCTCATTTAGCCTCAAATCGGCACCCGTGTTATAATCATCGTGGGCATCGAAAGGAGACATGATGACGATTCAACAGACTCCTCAAGCCGACGAGTTCAAACAGCAATTGTGCGCTTCGTTGCAGCGCGAGACGCAAGATTCTCGCACCGTCAAGATCGCGCGACACGTGAACGTTTACAGTTGTGGCGATCAGGACGAGATGGTCTACTTTATTGAAAGCGGCCAGATCAAACTCCTCATGCTCTCGTCCGAAGGCAAAGAGTGCCTGCTGGCCATTCACAGTGCGGGAGACGTTTTCGGTGAGCTATGCCTGTCCGGCTTAGGCGCGCGTCTTGAAACAGCGACGGCGATGAAACAAACGATGTTAAAACAAATACCTTGCGCTCAATTCTTGGGGCGTCTAAGCCGTGATTCGCTGTTTGAGGGCTTCGTGCGCTATCTGGCGGTGCGCATTGCCGACCAACAGCAGGTCATCGCCAATCTAGTGACGGTGGATAGCGAACAGCGGCTGGGCCAGACGTTGTTACAGTTGGCCCGGACAATGGGTAAGAAGGATCCGCGCAGCATTCGCATCGAGCTGAAGATTTCGCATGAAGAATTGTCCGAGATGGTGGGCACGACCCGGCCTCGGATCAGCTTGTTTATGCAGCGCTTTCATAACCTTGGGCTGATCGAGACCAACGGAGATCGCTTTCTCATCATCAAAGAAAACAAACTCACCGATTACCTCGCTCAGATCGCCTAGAGCGGCGGCTACGCAGTTCTGCGGGCCCCGCGATAATTCTTTTTCAAGAAGGTCCAATACTAGACAGAACCTCTCCCGAGTCGGCCTAATTTTGATCCAAACGGAAGTAAGTGACTATGGGCCTGTTATTGTTGATTGTCTTAATTCTGTTCCTGGTGGGAGGTCTGCCTAACTCGGGCAATCACTCGTATGGCTGTGCTCCCTCGGGGCTTGCCGAAGCGGCGCTCGCCTCCATAGATCAAAATCAACAGACCCCGCCCGCCCCTGGACTTACGGACAGATCGTGATAGTGATGAAACCATGAGCCGTGCTTTTTTGCCGGTGGCGGAATGGAGGTCTAACGAACATGGCTGAATGGATCGAAGTGCCGGCGCATCGAATCTATGTGATATGCGCGCGTGAATTACGAGATGGCTTTGACTACATCGGCGAGAATGGGAAGGCCGTGGAGCGCGGCGAAATTTCCTACCGTTTCGTCAGAAAGAAGGACGGCAAAGTTTTTAAGTGGGCGCGCTTTATTCCGCAATATACCGAAGTTCATGTCTGCACGGCGCTCGAAGAGATATGATTCATGTAATTGGGCGACCAACGGTCATACGGAAGCGGTCGAACCTTTTGTTTTTAGGAAACCCTGTACCAACGATCTGATCGTGAGCCGGGAGAAAAGCTTCCGGCACGCCCATATTCATCTTACTGCTTACGAACTCACCCGCAGAATGGCGGAGGCGGTGAGTGAGGGTTTCCGCGTTGCCAGTTTCGTATTGGATACGTTTCTAAAGACCCGCGAGGAACCGATAGAAGATCCGGTCGAGACGATCCGCAAAATTGCGGAGGCGAGAAAATTTTCCCAGAAACTAACGGATGAAGTGGTATCGAGCTACCTAGTTGAGCCGGAGCCAAATCGGTTCGGCGTGATCAACTCGTTCACGAACGCCGCGCAAAGACTGGCGCCGCTCCAGAGAATCGAGATGGAGCGGTTTGCCGGGACGCTGCTGGAAGCACCTCTAAATTAGTTCTTTATTCGTTTAATTCAGGCAAGCACATCCGCTTGCCTTTTTTTCTTGGCCGGAAGGAATAATTGGCTAGCGAACAGTTCGTGGCAGCGAGACGCAAGCACCAAACATTGTTTAACGGGATTGTGATATAAACATGGAGTCTTGCGTTAGACAACCGGAACATGAAGGGAAGAACAATGTCAGGTACCGTGATGCTTCGAAGGATGGACCCTCATGCCGAAAAACATCGTGATTTGCTGTGACGGGACCGGTAATCAGTTCGGCCATGAGAACTCCAATGTCGTAAAGCTCTACAAGACATTGACCTGCAACGCGTCCCAAATTGCTTACTATCACCCTGGTGTTGGAACGATGGGAGCAAGGAATGCACTTACCCGGATTGGAAAATGGTGGACACGCGTAATCGGTTTGGCATTCGGATATGGCATTTCCGACAATGTGGCAGATGCTTATCAATTTCTAATGAGGACTTATGAACCTGAGGACAGGATTTACGTATTTGGTTTCAGTCGGGGTGCCTACACCGCCAGAGCGCTCTGCGGGATGCTCCACGTAGTTGGGTTGCTCTCCTCAGGCAATGAAGCGCTGATTCCATATGCTATCCGAATGTTAAAGCGGCGCAGTATCGATTTCGCCGTGCTTGCCGACTTTAAAAAAACCTTTTCTCGCGAATGCAAGGTGCATTTTATAGGTGTTTGGGACACCGTCAGCTCAGTGGGATGGATCTACAACGTTGTCCAGTTTCCGTTTACTGCAAAGAATCCGGCCATCGATATTGCCAGGCACGCCGTCTCAATTGACGAGCGCCGGGCCTTTTATCGTCAAAATCTTTTTGTGGAAGCGTCTCCTGGTCAAGATATCGAACAAGTGTGGTTCGCCGGTGTCCATTCTGATGTTGGTGGTAGCTATCCCGAGACAGAAAGTGGGCTTTCAAAGCTCGCACTTCAGTGGATGCTGTGCGAGGGGGAACCCGCGGGCTTGTTAGTTGACCTGCAGCGGAAAGCTGAAATTCTCGGTAGCAAATTACATTATGTCGCGCCTGATCCGACAGGGCCTCTTCACAAATCACTCCACGGTTTTTGGTGGCTTGCTGAGATGTGGCCAAAGGTTGTCCGCATACACCAACCGGGGCCAGGAAATATTTGGAAGAATTCAGTTCGGGTGAATCTCGCGCGGCCACGTTCTATTCCGGCAGGCTCGTTAGT
>QHOF01000083.1:0-411 GCA_003219335.1 Verrucomicrobiota bacterium
GCGACGGTGCTGGCGCTTTGGGGCGTAGTAATCTCGACGGTTTATATGCTGCGCGCCTATCGCAAGGCGTTCATGGGCACGATGGGCGAGCAGTGGAACGCCCTTGTGGATCTTCGACCGGCGTTGCGCGTGCCGGTGATGTTGCTGGTGGGCGCGCTTCTTTGCTACGGATTCTTTCCGCAAATCTTTGTGCGAATAGTGACGCCCACGTTCCGCACCTATTTGTCCGCGAACAAATGATGATCACAGCGCCAGAGCTTGAGATCGCGGTGCTGGTGCTCGGGATGGTGATCCTGCTGATGGAAGCCTTTGCCACGAAACTCGACAAACGCATTCTGGCCTTCGCCGCAATCGCCGGGCTGGCAGTGGTGCTTCTCGCGAGCTTCTTCATCACTCCGTCTCCAGCGCCAA
>QHOF01000083.1:476-9547 GCA_003219335.1 Verrucomicrobiota bacterium
ATGACCGACTACGCGCCGACACTGCGGAGTTCGTTTCCCGGCGCGACAGCACAGGCAGGTCTGGGCGAATTTTTCGCGCTCCCCGTTTTCACATGTGCCGGACTGATGTATCTGGTTTCCGCAATCGATTTCGTCTTCATCTTCGTCTCGCTCGAGCTGGTAACGGTTTCGTTTTACGTGTTGGTCAGCTTTACCCGGCGCAATCCGATGACTCTTGAAGCGGGAATGAAATATCTGGTGCTCAGCGCGCTATCCACGGCTTTTCTCGTGTATGGGATCGCCTGGATCTTCGGAGCAACCGGTGAAACGAATTTGCAACGAATAACCGAGGCGTTAGCGAATCCTGGCATTGTAGCCGGGATCGTTGATCCCGGCCGCCTTGGCGTGGCAATCTCCTCACCGGCATCATCCCCACTCGTCGGGACTACAACAATCGACCATAGCGCAGCATTGTTGGGCATGGTGTTCGTTCTGGTTGCGCTCGGTTTCAAGATTGGATTGCGGCGGTGCCATTCCAAATCTGGGTGCCGGATGTCTATCAAGGCGCACCGACGCCGGTGACTGCGTATCTCTCTGTTGGTTCGAAGGCGGCGGGGTTCGTCGTGTTACTGCGTGTTTTGCAGCCGTTCATGACGCTGCCGGAAACGCAGCGCCTGATTGTGCTTATCGCGCTGCTCACATTGATTTACGGAAATCTCGCCGCGCTGCCGCAGGCAAACCTGAAACGGCTCCTTGCTTACTCCAGTATCGCGCACGCTGGCTATCTGCTCATCGGCGTTGTCTGTTTCGATGTGCGCGCGGTTACTTTCTATCTTGTTGCTTACCTGCTGATGACGCTTCTCAGTTTTGCGGTCTTGATCATTACTGCCCAGCAAACCGGCGAAGAAATTTCCGATTTTGATGGCCTCGCCAGGCGTTCGCCATTTCTCGCATTTGCGATGTTGATCGGGATGGTCTCGCTCGCCGGGGTCCCGTTTACGGCAGGTTTTTTGGGCAAGTTTTACATCTTTTACGCAGCAGTCCTACAGCGCCAGATTGCGCTCGTCGTTGTCGGCGTGATCACGGTTGGCTGCGGCTTTTATTATTATCTCAAAATAGTTCGCGCGATGTACTGGCAGTCTGCGCCCAGGATGGATAAGATTCCTGTGAATGGCTTGTCACGATTCGCAATCAGCGCCTTAATCATCGCTACGATTTGGCTAGGCGTGTATCCGCAGCCGATTCTGGATGCGCTAAGGCGATAAAACGGTGAAGAGATTCTGGAGGGTTTAGCTACGGCCCGCGAACTACGCGAATTAACGCGAAAAATTCGGGAAACGAGCTCTTAAAAATCATTCGCGTCATTCGTGTGATTCGCGGGTGAAAATTACTTGGCCTGATTTGGCGGATCATTTCTTGGTCTGAAAGTTTCGTGTCTTTAGTCTGTTCCGTAGGGAAGATTATTCGTTAGATTTTTGCGAAGGGGAGCTAAGGAAACAAAGATGGCAATTGAATTTGGAAAAACTCCCTTCGTTGCCTTCGTTTCCTTCTGTTACTCTCGAATTTTACAGGCTCTTAACCGATCACTGATCACTAACCTGTCCGCCGCAGCCTTGGCGTAGGCGGATCACTTCTCACCGACTTGTCACGCCGTAGCCTCTCGACTCGCCGTAGTCCCGCGATTGCGGGACGAAGGCTGGTTGGCGTAGGTCGATCACCAGCAATCATCGCCGCGGCGCGGGCGTCGGATGCGGACGCGGGGTAGGGTACGGACTGGGCGTTGGCCCCGGGGGGCAACTCACAGGCTGGCGCGCACAAGGCGCCTCCGTTGTGGAGGGCGAGCGTGCGCTCATAAGGAGTGGGTCGCAGGAATCCATTGCCAACTGGCGGAATGACGAGATCGTCGATCGAGGCGTCCGCATCCGCCAATGTCCGCTCGATACAGCTTCCGTCTGCGCCATTGGCAATGTTAAGTTTTGCAGTAATTTCCTGCTTCGCCAGCGAAACCAGTCCATTTCCACGGACTGGTTGCTCCAGAATCACGGGGTTTTTCCAGCAAGCGACCGACGTCGATCCCACCTATGCGGCTGCTTATGCAGGCCTGGCAGATTGCTGTCTGTTAATGGGCGATAATGGCTGGGGCTCTGCTAACGAAACCTTTCCTTTAGCCAGCGACGCGGCGTTGCGAGCGCTGGAAATCGATAATGGCCTGGCCGAAGCGCGCGCCACGCTGGCCCACGCGAAGTTTCTTTTTTATCGAGATTTCGCTGCTGCCGAGCAGGAATACTTGCGGGCCATCGAGCTACGCCCGAACTATGCCACCGCTCACCATTGGCATGCGCTTTTCCTGGCAGCGATGGGCAGAGCGAACGAAGCGATGCGCGAGATCAAACTCGCTGAAGATCTCGATCCTCTCTCGCTCATTGTCCGGGCGAACGTCGGCATGATTGATTACTTTGCGCGCCGGTATGATGCGGCCATCGCTCAAGAGCGAAAGGTCCTCGAAGCCGACTCTAAGTTTGTGCAGGCGCGGCGGAAACTTGCCTTTGCTTTTGAAGCCAAAGGAATAGAGCAGGAGGCAGTGGATCAGTTTTAATAGTAAAGAAACAGCTTGGATCTGACGACGAAACACGCGCAGAGCGCGCCCGGCACATTTTCTTTCGTCATCGCGACAAGGATTTTTCATTCACAGATTGCACCAGCTTCGCGCTCATGCGCGAATTGCGGATACGGGAAGCATTGACTACTGACGGACATTTCCGGCAGGCCGGGTTTCAAATGCTTCCGCACTGACCGGAGGACACCACTTGCGCGAACGGTCGAAAATGATTTGGGCAGTCGTGTCTCAATAGCGGCCGGCGCGTTCGAGAAGCGGTTGCCACCAGGAGGGATTGTCGACGTACCACTGGATGGTTTCGTCGAGTCCTTCCTTGAAACTGTGGCGCGGTTTCCAGTTCAATTCCTGCTGCGCAAAGGAAGAATCGATCGCGTAGCGTCGGTCGTGGCCGAGCCGGTCGGGCACAAACGAAATGAGGCTGTGCGGTTTGCCCAGTTTGTCGAGGATCATTTTCACGACGTCGAGGTTCACCATTTCGGTGTTGCCGCCGAAATTATAAATCCGTCCCGATTTGCCTTCGAAAAGCGCGGCCACAATGGCGGCGCAATGATCGTCCACGTGGATCCAGTCGCGCACATTCATGCCGTCGCCATACACTGGGAGCGGCTCGTCGCGGACGGCTTTGATGATCATGAGCGGAATCAATTTTTCCGGGAACTGATACGGGCCGTAATTGTTCGAGCACCGGGTCACAAGCACCTCCTGGCCGTACGTTTTGTACGAAGCCAGCACCAGAAGATCGGCGCCGGCTTTGCTAGCTGAATACGGTGAACTAGGATCGGGCGGAGATTGCTCGGTAAATTTGCCGGTCGGTCCAAGCGAGCCATAAACTTCGTCCGTTGAAATTTGGATGAAGCGCTGAACGCCGTGGCGGCGCGCGCAGTCCAAGAGCACACTGGTGCCGATGACGTTTGTATGGATGAAATTGAGCGGATCGTTGATGCTTCGGTCCACGTGCGATTCTGCTGCGAAATTGATGACCGCGTAAAACCCATGCTCGGTCATCAGCGCGTCCATCAGGTCGGCGTTGGCAATATCGGCTTTGAAAAATTCGTAACGCTCGCCATGTTCTTCGACCACGCCATCGAGATTGGCGAGGTTGCCCGCGTAGGTGAGCACATCGACGTTGGTCACGGACGCGGGCTTGTAATGTTGTAAAATATACCGAATAAAATTACTCCCGATGAACCCGCAGCCACCGGTCACAAGGATGCGCATGGCAGCGCGTACTAGCAGCGCCGAGCAACGCGCGCCAGTAGAATCTGCTTTCGCAATGGCGGGCGTGCCCGATCTGCTGCAACGATGCCGGGCTCGCCTGGCGGGAACCGACTGGGTCCCGTGGGCAATCATGGGCGTGGCAGTGTTCCTGCGCTTTTTCCTGCTCGCCATCAAGCCGCCGCATTTTGATGAGGGCATCAACGGCTGGTTTGTCGATCAGGTGATGAAGAATGGGTTTTACCGGTACGACCCGACCAATTACCACGGGCCGCTTCATTTTTATGTGCTCCTGCTGTCGCAGAGTTTATTTGGCCGGAATTTGTGGGCGCTGCGCTTGCCTGTCGTGCTTGTGAGCATTGGTTGCGTCTGGCTGACGTTGAAGTTCGAGCCGTTGGTGGGACGAACCGTGAGCCGGATCGCAGCGCTGGGCATTGCGATTTCGCCCGGTTTCGTGTTCTACGGGCGCTACGCAATTCACGAAGTGTGGCTGCAATTATTCTCGATGATGTTCATCCTGGGACTGCTCGGCCTGTGGCGATCGGGCACGCTGAAGTATCTCTGGTATGCGGGCATGGGAATAGCCGGCATGATTCTGACCAAGGAAACTTATGCCATCCATCTCGCCTGCGTGGTAATTGCCATTCCGGTCCTGATCGTTTCTCATATGCTAAACCGCGTTCCAGATGCCAGGCCGGCAAAGCAAACATGGCATTGGATCGATCTCGCCATGATTCTCGGTGTCGGCGCCGCCGCGACCGTATTTTTCTATTCGGGAACTTTCTTTAACTGGAGTGGCGTTAAAGGTCTGTATCTGGCGTTCAAGGCGTGGACCGAAACTGGCGCGGCCGGTCACGGCCATGAAAAGCCGTGGGATTACTGGTTCAAATTGATGGGGCCGTCGTGGGAATTCGGCCGGGCTGATTTTTTTGGCTACGAATTGCCAATGCTCGCCGGATTAATTCTCTGCGTGTTTTGCCAAAAATTTAAGAACCTCAGTTTGCGTTATCTCGCGATCTACGGCGTGGGAACCTTGATCGCCTACAGCTACGTCAAATACAAGACACCGTGGTGCATCATCAGTTTCGGTTGGCCGTTCCTGTTTATCTTTGGCGCGGCGACGCTGCTGGTTCGCCCGAAAAATCTTCGCAGAGTCTATGTTGCGACAGCCGTTCTGTTGTGCGTTTCGCTCGGGTCATCCATTTGGCTGAACTACTTCCGCTGCTCGTCGCCTGACGAGCCTTACGCGTACGTGCAGACGTACAATGACATGTTCAAACTGAGCAAACCGCTGCTGACGCTGGCGAAGCGCCATCCGGCCTACTATCACCTGACAGGACATCTGATCCGGTCCAGCATTTATCCGCTTCCGTGGGTGCTGGGCGATTTCGACCGGGTCGGTTACTACGAAGGCGGAAATATGCCGGCGAATCTCGACGCCGATTTTCTCCTCGTGCAGCAAGACAAAATCAAAGACGTCGAATCAAAATTGAAAGGCGCCTATTACACCGAGCCGATGACGCTTCGTAACTATCAGGACCCATCCAAGATCTATTTCAGCGCCAAAGTGTTTAAAGAATTCTTCCCTGGCAAAGCGCCGGATTTTGTCGGAAAAGGTTCAGGCTAGGCAGGGCTCATTTTGGGATGAAGTTGCTTTCGGCTGTTCTCACTTTTATTAATCTATCGGTGGTGTGCGGGCTTCTTCTGGGAATGGTCGGAAGAGGCTTGAACACGCTCACTGCGGCTCTCGCATTGGTGTGCGGCGCCGCATTCGCAATTGCGGCTTATCTCGGAACTTCCGACCCGGCGGTTCGAACGAAGACTGCAAAGCGCCCGGCAGTAGAACCAAAACCGCCAAATCGTTCGGAGCCGCAAGACACGCAGAACGCAGGCATTTCATCGGCACTGATTCGCTATCGCCGCTTTTGGTTCTGGGCAGTTGCAGCGTGCTTCGCGGTGTTTGCCGTGCGATCGTACTGTTGGCTGTTTTACATCGACGGCAGCGACTACAAGATCCAATCGCCAAACAACCTCGGCGATCTCTCGCTGCACCTCACACTAATCAAAAATTTTGCGAACGGCGTCCCGCTTTGGCCGGATAACCCCATCTATGTCTTTAGCAAGCTGCGATATCCGGCAGGGATCGATTTATTCAACGCGCTGCTTTCGCTCATTCACGTGGATTTGCTGACTGGACTGGTTTGGGTCGGTTTGGTTGCGTCGCTCGCAACGTTTTATGCGTTTTACCGCTGGGGCGGCATCTTTGCGGTTGCAGGTTTTTTGTTCAACGGCGGAATAGCCGGTTTCCAGTTTTTTAAGACGTGGAAGTTTTTGGATTATCAGGGCACGGCGGCGGATATCGCCCACAAACCGATCGCATGGAAAAGCATCCCTCTGTCCATGTTCGTGACGCAACGCGGCTGGCTTTACGCAATCCCGGCAGGCGTCGTCCTGCTCTGGCATTGGCGAGAAAAATTTTTTCGCCAAGAGCCGATCGATTCCCAGCTGGCGAGCGTGCCACCAGAAGACGGCGGACAGGAGACGTCCGCTCCTCGTTCAAAAGGCGCCCTGCCTTTCTGGGTCGCGCTGTCCGTTTACGCATCAACGCCTCTGTTCAATCTCCACACGTTTATCGCCCTGACGATCGTCCTGATTATGGGGCTGTTTCTTGAAGGGCCCAGTGAAATCAAGTTCATCGTGGGTTTGACTCGCAGCGAAGGAAGCTCCGGACTCGGTCGCCTCATTTCGCACCCCAAAACGTGGCCGGAAATTTTCCGTGGCGCACCGATCCGCAGTCACGCCGCCGCAATGCTGGCCCTTGCATTGATTCCAGCAAGCTTTTTGGTTTGGCTGGTTACCGATCACTTTCGCGCAGCGTCGGTGCTCCAGTGGCATCCTGGTTGGGCGCAGGATTCGCCGGATCTTGCAGCTCCTTTTTTCCGCATGGGTGGAAGTGCGAATTTTGGATCTGCCACCACGTTTGGTTTGCTATTGCAAAAAACGTGGAACGGCGTCATCGCGCCGTTTTTTCAATTTTGGCTGCCAAACTTCGGCTTGTGGGTTCCCTTGGCGATGGCGCTCGTGGGGTTGATCGGCTGGCGTATTTGGAAAACCGGCTGGCGTTGGGGTGATAGACCGCCAGCTGACGTAGCGTTTGTCTTGCCCGCTGTTGTAATCTTCGGCATAGGTTATTTTTTCAAAACCGCGCCATGGGAGTGGGACAATCTCAAGCTCATGGTCTGGGGCTACTTTCTCGTTCTGCCCTTCCTGTGGAGCGATATACTCGGGCGCTGGGCTTTTCCGGAACGAGCGGCCATTTGTCTTGCACTCTTCGGTTCGGGATTTGTCACCTTGCTTGGCGGATTGTCTGCCGGGCATCCGGGCTTTGGAATCATCGAGCGCGCGAGACTCGACTACGTTGGCCAAGTGGTTCGGCCTTTGCCGGTGGAAGCCCGATTCGCCACCTACCCCACCTACAATCATCCGATCTTGCTACAAGGCCGCAAAGTTGTTCTCGGATATCCGGGTCATCTCTGGACGGAAGGTTTCGATTACGCCCAGGCAAACAATCAACTGACGGCCTTAATGAATGGCGCGGCAAACTGGCGCGACGCCGCGAAAGCTCTGGATGTCCGCTATATCTTCTGGGGCCGAGATGAAATGGCTAATTACCAATCGAGCAGCCGGCCTTGGGAAGGTAAGGCGTTCCTGGTCGCGTCCGGCGATTGGGGCGCGATTTACGATCTCGCCCGGGAAGCCCCTTCTCACTGAAACGTCACGCCTGCTTTCCGATCGACGAATTCCTCATGGAAGCGGCAATCTTTCGCCGCACGCGGAAGGGATGCGCAAGGAAGACAAAATAAATCGCGCTGACAAGATCGCTGAAACTACAGGGCGGACTTGTTAGGCGCAACGGGCCGTTGCGCAACGCCGCGAAAACATTCTCCACCGTAAGCGCAGCCGGCGTCGGGATACTGGTGTAGTGACGTCCGAAAGCGTGCAGCCGATGCGCATCGGAAGTAGCGATCAACGGCTTGGTAAATCGCGATGCCACTCTTTTGGCGCGGCGATTTGGATTGAACAGTCCAAAGTGAAAATGACAGACCTCAATGGCATCGAAACAATCTATTTCGGCGAATAATCGCAACCCGATTGAACCGCCAAAAACATAAAACGGATGCGGCGCAATCGTGAAAATAGAATTTCCACGCTGCGTCCGCAGCCGCCGCAGATCATCGAAATCCTTTAACTCCGCGGCTTCCTCTGCAGTCACATTCAGCACGATCACATCGGCGCCGTACAAACGCATCTCGGCCGCGGGGATGAGCAGAATGCCCATCGCCGCCGCATCGGCGAAAACTTCCTTCCGGTCGAACACCGCATCGTGCAGCGTGATCGCGAGGACGCGGAATCCCAGCGATCGAGCCCGTTCGAGCAATTGATGCGCGGAAAAATCGACGGCGTCCTTCGGATCATCGAGGGTGTGAATGTGCAGATCGATTTTGATCCAATCTCCATTGTTGATCTTGCTCTTACTCCTGCTCGTGCTCGCCTGGCGCGCCGTAGCTTTATGCGAAGGCTGGGTGCTCATGCTCGTGCTCAAAGCCTAATCGCGAATCGGTAGGATTCGAGTTTCGATCACGAGCAGGAGTAAGAATAAGAAGTCTGGCCGACAAAGCGCTTGCGACGGCCACCACTCCATTTACCATTCACCAGTCAGCACTTACATTCTGAAAGCTCGGGTGGTGGAATTGGCAGACACGTACGTTTGAGGGGCGTATGCCGAAAGGCTTGCGGGTTCAAGTCCCGCCCCGAGCATTTTAGTCTTTTATAAATCAGAAGTCAGAGGTCAGTAGTTTGCCACAAACACGACGCGGTCTATCCTCGCCTTTCGTGGGGAATATTTACCTTGAGCTGACGGAACAATTCAACGCTGGGCGTCTGCGCGCCATTATCAGCTCGGGGCAAGCCGTTGTTTTGCATCGGCTCGCAATTATGAGCAAGGATGGCGATTGGATTTTGTGGGAAGATGTCGAAACAATGTCGCACATCCTCGATGTCTTGGCCAAGAGCGGCGCGCATTATCGCTTTGGCGCGCCGTTGGACGTGCGTTGGATGGCCGGCGGCTGGAGCGCGCATTTCGAATTTCGCACCGGATCACTTCGGATTCGCACTGATTTCGTCACGCGTCCGCCGAGGCTCGATGACGCATCACTCGCTGAACTGTGGAAGCTTGATCCAAAAAAGCCGGTGCTCGGCC
>QHOF01000083.1:9561-9862 GCA_003219335.1 Verrucomicrobiota bacterium
TAAAAAAAACCAACCGCGAAAAGGATTATGCGGTCATCGGAGAGCTGGCGCGTTTGATGAAGAGCCCGCGAGAGCAACTGCTTTATTCTCGCAGCGCGCGCGATCTGTTGGCGTTAACTCAGGCGCATCCCGAACTTGCGAGCGAGCTCTCGGATCAGCGCCCGCTCCTGCGCGAAACGGTTGCCGGCCAGGCGCGTCTCGAGGAAGCGCTCGATGCCGAACGCAGAACTCTTATTCACGCGAACGAACAACGGCTGGCCCGCTATCGTGAAGCATCCAAGGCTTGGGCCACAGCGTGGTC
>QHOF01000499.1 GCA_003219335.1 Verrucomicrobiota bacterium
GTTTCGGAAGTTCGCATCCGTGTAATTTGCGAAGAAGGTGTTGAAGCGCTGCGTGGAATCGCTGACGTTGAAACCCGACTGGCCACCGTCGCCGTAGATAATTTGTGGCCATATCGGGGCCGGGCGAAAGGTCTCGAACGTCCCATTGTCCTGCGTACCCCCTTGCAGGTGCATGGCGTTGTCGGCAGCGACCGAGAGGCTCTGGAACTGCAAAGTCGAGAGCCCCTTGTTTAAGCTGTAGAGGTGCCTCGGGACCTGCGACAAGAGCTGTTGGCAGAGTGCCAGATCATCGCCGCTGAGTGCGCGGGGGTTAGTGCACTGCGATGAAATGTCCACGAACGCTCCGTCCGAGCGCACCAGACCGCCGTCGGACCCGTCGAAGAAGAGGCCGGGATTACCTAGGCTTACAACGAATGCATGCTGGTCAGGATGCATTCCATTCGGCGCAATTGGATTAGGTTGGCAGCAGCTTCCCGGCGGCGTCGTCGTCGTCGTCGAATCCCATGTCATGTCGGTGAACGACGCACCAGCATCGGTTGAGCGGAGAACGCCGCGGCCATTTGTCGAGCCGCCGTACGTCGTATAATCGAACGAGCCGCCGATATAAACCATGTCCGGATTCCCAGCCGGGGTTACAACGAAATTATCGTACCAGCACTGCCCCGAACAATAGTTATCAGTTTGGCCAGCTGGCGACTCCGCCGCCGTCAGATCGGTAAACACCGGCGCGCCAGTCGCGACGTCATCGCTGCGAAAAACGTGTGCAGTCGGTGATCCGGTGTTGCCATCGCCGACATACATTCGCGTAAATCCGCCCGTAATGGGTGTCACTGCGAACTCGGCCCGATCATTAGTATTGGTGAGACCGAGCGCGGCCTTAATCTGCGTGAAATTAGCGCCATCATCGGTCGAGCGCCAGACGCCTCCTCTGCTTAGGGTAGGCGTGGGAAACGCAGCTGCATAGAACGTGGTATTGGTCGCGTAATTCGGGTCGAATTCGACGTGGTTAACGCCACGCGCCGAGCCAAAGCTTGATTGGATCCTTCCGGCATCGCCCTCCAGCAACGAGTTCAGGCAGATGCCCTGGGCGTTCAACAGCGTGAAATTCGCACCGCCGTCAGTAGACTTCCAAAGCCCGAACGGCGGAAGGCCCGGAGCGAGGCTGACGGGCCCACCCGTAACGGAGCTCACTCCGCGCACGGCGCGCGTTGAACCAACATACATAGTACTGCCGCTAACCACGATCGAAGAAATCGCGCGCCCGTCGAAAGCCGGGCCAGTATACGCAGGGGCGTCCCCGCACGAGGTCGGCATCAGCGGCACACTGGTATTCGCGGCCAAGTGCGTCCACGTGGTACCGTTGTCGGTCGATTTATAAATGCCAAAACCGGCTTCAGAATCACCCGAGGCGTTCGGCTCGCCGGTTCCAGCGTAGAGCGTGTGGGTTGTAGGGTCGAGAGTCAGCGTCCCGATCGCATTGGTCGCGAAGCTGCCCGAGACGAATGTCCAGTTTGG
>QHOF01000084.1 GCA_003219335.1 Verrucomicrobiota bacterium
TTTTCAAAAGCGGCAAATTTAAGGACATGCTGAACGGGGACCGGCCGATTACGCCGGAGGAACGCGAGCTGGTGCAGAACTTCATCATGGAAACGTACGGCAAGTTTCTGGGCGTGGTGGCGAAGGAGAGAAATCTGCCGGCCGACCTTCTGCGCAACACGATCGCGGATGGCCGAATTCTGTCGGGCAAGGAAGCGTTCGCACACAAACTAATTGATGGCCTTGGCGAATTGGATGAAGCGTTCGCTAAAGCAAAGCAATTGGGCAACGCGCCGGATGCGAAAGTGGTGAAGTACGGGCCGCCTTTCAGTCTGAGCCGCTTCCTCCGGATATTTGGAGAAACGGATTCAAAAATCGAACTCCAGCTTCCGAAGCAGCTCATTCCTCAGCTGGAATCGGGGCGCGCGTATTTCCTGCCGAGCTACTACGCGCCATGAGGATTGCAGACGGGGCGAAACATAGCGACCGCTCGCCGTTCTCTCACTCTTGCTCTGGGTTCGACGTTGGGCGTTGGGCGTTCGGCGTTGGACGTTAAAAAATATTTTATGAGGATTCTGTAGAGCATGAGCAAGAGCAGTAGTAAGAGCGGGAATCGCAGGAGTTATCCAACCGTCCTTTAGAAACGCATGCGATCCGGCAGTCTCTTCGCGGCATTCGGAGCCGCTTCCAGCTTTCCCTTACTCCTTCTCTCCCTCCTTTACCTTCTTGCCGGCGCTTACGTTTATATTTCTCTGATTCACCAGATCAGCGCGCGATCATCGGCGACGACCGATGCGCGGGGCCGAACCTTCGGGCTGCCTGAAGCAATAGTCGCGGGGCTATTGATCTTTTTCCTTTTGCTGAATATCGGCACATCCGTTTCCCATCCTTCGGTCCAGTTCAGTACGCGCAATCTTGCGGCGAATTTCCTGCTCACCGTTTTCGTGGTGCTCTTCATCGTAACTTTTCTCCAGCTCCGCGGATTTGACGTTGGCTCGTTAGGCGGGTTTTTCGAAATGAGTTTTATCCGGGTGTTAGGCACCGGAGCGGTCCTGCTTTTTTTCGCTTATCCATTGATCTTATTGTGTGACACCGTTACGCAGCGGGTTTTTGGGGGTGGCTCGAGTAAACAGAACATCGTCGAGTTTTTCAGCGGATCGCGCACCATCGGGCAGCGGGTTGCGATTATCGTTTTCGCGGTAGCAATCGCGCCGATAATCGAGGAATTTCTCTTTAGATTTTTCCTCTACAATGTGATCAAACGCTATTTGGGGCGTCTCCTTGGCGTGATACTAAGCGCGCTGCTGTTTGCCGCAGCGCACGCGCATTTCCCTTCGTTTGCGCCATTGTTCGCTCTGGGAAGTTGTTTCGCGATCGCCTACGAGTGGAGCGGTTCCATTCTTGTCACGATGACCATGCATTCGCTGTTCAATTCGCTCACCCTCACCATCCTCGCATTTCCAGAAATCCTTTCGCAATGAAACTTGGCGACCTGGGCGAAGACCGGTTGCTCGATCAGCTTTGGTTCGATCTTCCCTTTGCAAGAACAGTCGCCGCAGGTCCGGGAGACGACTGCGCTGTCGTGGAAACGCCGGATCGCCGCAAGCTTCTCGTGCTTAAGGCCGATTGCGTTGTCGAAGGCGTGCATTTCTTGCGGGGAACGAACGCACTGGACGTGGGATGGAAAGCAATGATGC
Organism: Verrucomicrobiota bacterium; assembly: GCA_003219335.1. Classification (GTDB taxonomy): domain Bacteria; phylum Verrucomicrobiota; class Verrucomicrobiia; order Chthoniobacterales; family UBA10450; genus Udaeobacter. Next base: position 1,677 of record QHOF01000084.1, read on the forward strand.
GCCCGCTCAGCGATTTTGCCGCCACTTCAGCCGAGCCTCAATTTGCGCTGATCACGCTTATGGCTCCCAAACAAACGGAGGTCGCGTGGGTGAAAGAACTTTATCGCGGCCTGTACCAGGCCGCCACGCGGTTCAAAGTGAGCATGGTCGGCGGAGAGACAAGCAGCACGCCAGGGCCAATTGCTATTTCGACAAGCGTTGTTGGCTGGGTCGAAAGAGGCCGCTGGGCATCGCGCCGCGGCGGCAAGGTGGGCGATGATCTTTTCGTTACCGGCCGGCTCGGGGGCGCACTCAAACGAAAGCATTTGCGATTCATGCCGCGAATTGCTGAGTCCCGCTGGTTAACGAAAAATTTTCCCATACACGCGATGATGGATTTAAGCGACGGGCTGGGGACCGATCTTCCGCGGCTCGCGCGCGCGAGTAAGGTCGGATTTGAAATCGAGATGGAAAAGCTGCCCCTTGCCCGCGGGGCTACAGCCGACGACGCAATTTCGGAGGGCGAAGATTATGAGTTGCTCTTCGCCATTTCACCGCGCGACAAGAACCGGCTAGAACGAGAATGGGGAAAAAAATTTCCGAAATTACCGCTTACTCGAATTGGCTCCCTCTCTCAACTCTTAACTAAAGACCATCAACTTCTGCCCCGTGGCTACGTTCATTTCCAACAGCCCAGCTGAAACCGAGGCAATTGGGCGCCGGTTTGCGGAGGATGTCGATACCGGATCGATTTTGGCTCTTAAGGGAGACTTGGGGAGCGGTAAAACGATGTTCGTCAAAGGCATCGTCGCCGGGTTGGGAAGCCGCGCCGAAGTGACCAGCCCGACGTTTACCATCCTGCACGAGTATCGTGCGGGGCGATCGCCAGTTTACCATTTCGATTTTTTTCGCCTGGAAGATCGACAATCTGTCGCGCGGCTTGACCTGGATGATTACCTTTTTGGTGACGGCGTTTCAGTGATCGAGTGGGCCGATCGCTTTCCCGAATTTATTCCGCAGCATGCGCGCTGGATTTTGTTTGAGGTGAAATCGGAAAATCAGCGCGCGATTACCTTCCAAGGAACGACTGACAAGGAACGACGGCTTCCAAGCCGTCGAGGTAAACGTGACGGTTGGGAAACCGTCACTCCTTGAAATGAAAGTCCTTGCCATTGAGCTTTCCGCCGCCCGCGGCAGCCTTGCTTGGCTGGACGGTGAAATCGAGGTTGGGGGCGAGTGGCTTAACGACCGGAAAAATTCCGGCGCTCTTTTCACAAACCTCGACGCCGTTATCAAAAAGTTTGGCGCTCCGGAGACTATCATTGTGGGACTTGGGCCAGGCTCATATGCCGGAACACGCATCGCCATTTCGGCCGCAACCGGGTTGCAACTCTCTTCCTGCGCGCGTCTGATCGGTTTTCCTTCTGCCTGCGCAATGGAATGCGACGCGCCCGAATATTGCGTGATCGGGGACGCGCGCAGGAAATCTTTTTTCTTCGCGCGCATCCGCGAGAATGAACTGGTTGAAGGCCCCACGCTTTTCTCTGAGCCGGACTTAAAAGCGAAACTCGATAGGCTTGAGCCGACGATGCCGACCTTTTCTTCCGAGTTGCTCCTGCAATTTGACCGCGTCGTGGTTCGCTATCCCTCGGCTCTCGTGCTGGCCAGAGTTGCGCGAAAGCCGCAATGCGGTTTTCATTTTCCGCCGCTGGAGCCGATTTATTTGCGCGAGCCGCACATTACCTTGCCGAAATGAAGGAAACTTATCGTTGCTGGGCTGAAATCGACCGCGACGCGCTGCGGCACAATGCGAAAATTGTGCGGCAACGGATCGGTTCAGCTGAAATGCTCGCGGTGGTGAAAGCGAATGCCTACGGCCACGGGTTACTTGGCGTGGCGCAAACGTTGGCCGATGACGCGCAACTATTTGGCGTCGCCAATCTGGAAGAGGCGCTCGCACTGCGCGAATCGCTCCCCCACCCCATCGTTATTCTCGGCCCGGCAACTCCTGAGGAACGATCGATCATTGCCAGGCGCGGATTTATTCCGACCATTTCCAGTCTCGAAGAAGCGGAAGCGTTCGATCAACTCGGGCCGGTAGCGATCAATTTCAAAATCGACACCGGCATGGGGCGAATGGGCGTCGTAGAGAACGAAGCGCCCGAGGTTTTCAAACGCGTGGCGGCGTTGCCGAACATCGACATTCACAGCGTTTCGACCCATATGCCGGTCTCGAACGAAGACGCGAAATTTACGCGCGGCCAGCTCGTCCGATTCCGAAGAATCATCGAGCGGATTCGCGCTGAAGTTCCAGGAAGTTACAAGGCGCACGTCTTGCAGAGCGCAGGCGCACTCGCATTTAACCCGCCCACGTTCGACATCGTGCGAGCCGGCATCATGCTTTACGGGATTTCGCCGCTCCCGGAATTTCAGAAGCTGCTCAAGCCGGCGATGACATGGAAGACGCGAATTTCACTCGTGCGCGACATGCCCAAAGGCAGCTCTATCAGTTATGGCCGCACGTTCATAACGCCGAGAAAAATGCGGATCGCAACCTTGTCGGCTGGTTATGCCGATGGCTATCCCTGGCATCTTTCCAATCGCACCGCCGCCGTCCTGGTACACGGGCAGCGTTGCGCCCTTATCGGCCGGGTAACAATGGACTTGATGATGATCGACGTGAGCAACATCGACAATGCGCAGGTTGGCGACGAAGTCATTCTGATGGGGCACGATGGGAGCGAGGAAATTCCTTGCACAGAACTGGCCGAAAAGGCGGGCACGATCACATGGGAGATTATCACCCGGATCGGCGCGCGGGTGCGGCGAGTATTTGTTTAAACGGTCGCCTCGGAGCACGATTTAACTTTGTAATACTTTTAACCACTTTAGCTTTTCTGCCGGTGTTCCAAATCATCTTTAACGAACTGAGCGCGGCCGAGATCTCAGCACTGCCAAAGAAATTGCAGCTTGAGTTGCTGACCGAGTTTCAAATCCTCCCCGAAGACCTGGATCAACTCGATTCGGACCGGTTTGGCGTCATCGAGCGCAAGGGAAAAAAGTTATATCGCTACCGCGCGAAAGATTACCGGATTTATTTCGCGAAGACCGACAAAGGCATCAAGGTCTACCGCGTGTTACACAAAAACACGTTCCGCGATTTTCTTTTCCGCAGCAAACTTCCGGTCTCCGAAGACGCGCAACTGAGCGAGACGCGTGAGTTTTGGGAGCTGATCGAGGAAGGCGAAAGAATCCGGAAGGCGCGATGACGGGAAAACGTCCAACGCTCAACGCCCAACATTCAACACCCAATTGTTGTAGGGCGTTTCTGTGAAACGCCCGCCTCTGACCAGCGTAATCGACGACCTTTATTGAGAGATCTCTCGGCTTCGCTCGGGATGACAAATTTGGCGCGAGCCAAATTTGTCACTTCATCAACAGCACGGAACGGCTGCGTTTGATCTCGCGCGTGATTCTACGATGCAGGTGCGCCGGCATGCCGGTCACGCGACGAGGAAGGATCTTCCCGCTTTCGCTCACGAATTTTTTCAGCAGATCGGGATTCTTGTAATCGATCGCTTCGATGGCGATATCGATCCGGCGCCGCGGCATGGGGCGATTCGCGCGGCGGAACGCGGAACGGCGTTTTGGGGTTTTTGGCTGCATCAATGATTATTTGGTTTCGCGGTGCAACGTGTGTCGCCGCAAAAATGGATTGTATTTCTTTTTCTCGAGACGATTCGGCGTGCGCGGACTTTTTTTGTTTCGCGTGGTCATGTAGCGCGAGACGGGTTTGCCCAGCGCTTTAGCCTCAGTGCATTCCAGCGTGATAATTTCCTGAGCCATTCGCGTCACTCCTTCACTTCCGCAGGCGTGGCTTCCTCCTCCTCGGCCTCGCGGCCTTCTTCCTCTGTCAAGCCGAACAAAGAGGTGACCGACGGACGCACCCGGGCCGCTTTACTTTGTTTTTCCAACTGCAATTGGCATTCAACGGTGAAACGCGCGAACGGGATCGCTTCAAGCCGCGCATGCGGGATTGGCTTGCCAGACATTTCGCACTTTCCGTAAGTGCCCAGTTCGATGCGCTTGAGCGCCTCATCGATTTCGTAAAGCGCGTCCTGTTCCTGCGAAAGCAAACTCAACGCGAAATCGCGATCATAGGCGTCGGATCCGGCATCGGCCTGGTGCATGCCAAAGGCGGAAGCTTCGCTGCCTTCAGCGCGGGAGCGAAGCGTGCCCTGGGCCACACCGGCCATCGAATCGACCATGGCATCGCGAAGCTGGAGGAGCTTTTGTTTTTGCTTGCGGATAAATGGATCCATCTTCTTTTCGCGATGATTCAGCCCCAGCAGAACCGCTGGCGACTCCGCGCTCTGTCGTTTGGCTTTCGCCGAATGGCGCGCGCCCTTCGTGCCACGCGCAGCCTTTTTCGAACCGGCCTGCCGCGCCATAGCCTTTCGGGAACGAGCCTTCTTAGCGTGGACCTTGCGCGCCGGTCGCGGCTTCCGCGCAGCCGATTTCTTTACAGAACTTTTCTTTTTCGTTGGTTTTGCCATAACTGTAAGCGCCCTGTAATCGACTGACGCCGGAAAAATGGACGCCTAATTAAGAACATTTCGTCCACTGCGCAAGCGGATATTTCGTAACACAGGGCACCCGTGCCTGTTCTGTCATGCAGGCTGCCAGCCTGCATTTTGTTTTCAGGCAAGATGCCCGATCGACGAGACAGCCAAGATGGCTGTTTTACGAGCTCGCGCTGGAGTAATGCCGCAGAGCAAATCTCCAGAAAACGCGGGACAGCCAAAAAACAATCGTCGATGCGATGACCAGGTGAAACATCAGCGGAAAGGGTTGTCCGAAGGATTTGATGAGAAGACGCGCCGGAATGTTCGCAATGATCACGACCGGAATGATCCAGCCGAAGATGATCCGGAAAAGCCACGGGAAAATCACGTCGGGATAACGCGCGATGTTCAGAAAATTGAAATAGCCATAAACCAGTCCCTGCGCGCGGACGATCCAAAAACTGACCGCCGCGAGACCGAGCATGATGGAATAATGAACGGCGATGCCGAAGCAAAGCGCCGTGAGGTACAGCAAGATAGAAAGCGGATTTGGCACCACGTCCAACTTAGACAACGAAACGCAAACCACTGCGCCACCGAGCGCTGCGTTTACGATGCTGTCGAGCCCGAATTGTTTCGTGGACACCGCAAACTGGCTGTCGATCGGCAACACCAGAACGGAATCTAACTTTCCCGTGCGCACCAGCTCGGGGACGTTTGCGACATTTACAAAAAAGAACGCCTGGAACAGTTGCGCGATAATCTGATGAGTGCCGACGAGCAGCACCACTTCCCATTTTGTCCAATCGCCAATGTGATCGACATTTCCAAAAATGATACTAAAGAAAACGATCTGCCCGCAGAACCAAAGGATCTCCACCACCATCCACAGCAGAAAATTTGCCTTGAAACTCATCTCGCGAATGAGCGAGTTGCGAAGCATGATGGAGTATATTTCGATGTAACGCCGCACCGGCTCCTCCTGTCTTTTACTATAGGCGCGTCAACCGCTGATTAAATGAAACGTTTGTTCCCCTGGCTCGTCGTGATTGTCGGGCTGGTAATTGTCCTGCTTGTTGTCCGGCAGCTCCGGAGCGGTGGCGCTGCAACTTACCAGACTGCCACCGTTACACGCGGACCCATTACGCAGGCGGTCACCGCAACCGGCACGCTCAATCCGGTGGTGAACGTGCAGGTGGGCAGCCAGGTCTCGGGGAACATCGCAAAGTTGTTCGTAGATTTTAATTCGCAGGTCAAAGCCGGCCAGGTGGTCGCGCAGATTGATCCGGCGCTTTTTCAGGCCACGGTCACTCAAGCCGAAGGCGATCTCGCCAACGCGCAGGCCGCGCTCGAGCTCGCACGGGTGAACGCGAAGCGCACGCAGGACCTCTTTGCCCGGAAAACATCTTCTCAAGCCGATCTCGATCAGGCGATGGCGAATCTTCACCAAGCCGAAGCCAACGTGAAAATCAAACAAGGCGCGCTGGATAAGGCAAAGGCGGACCTCGAGCATTGCACTATCACGTCGCCCATCGATGGCGTCGTGATCTCGCGCAACGTCGATGTCGGCCAGACCGTTGCCGCCAGTTTGCAGGCGCCGGTGATTTTCCAAATCGCAAATGATCTCACGAAAATGCAGATCGACTCGAATGTCGCTGAGGCGGATGTCGGCGTCGTACAAGTGGGACAGGACGTCGATTTTACCGTGGACGCGTTCCCGATGCGCACCTTCCACGGCAAAGTTGTGCAGGTGCGCAACGCGCCGATTACCGTTCAGAACGTCGTGACTTACGACACCGTCATCGGCGTGAGCAATCCGGATTTGAAATTGAAACCGGGAATGACCGCCAACGTTTCAATCATCGTCGCACATAAGGACAACGTGCTCCAAATTAAGAACGCAGCGTTGCGTTATCGGCCGGCGGAAGCGATGTCTCCGGAAATGGGATCGCGATCGCTTGCCCCCGCAGGCGCGCGTGGCCTCGGTGCGCGCCAGCGGCGAACGAGCGAGCGTACCGTCTATGTTTTGTCCGGTGGCCAGCCGAAGCCCGTGCAAATTAAAACAGGAATCAGCGACGGCGTCGTGACCGAAGTCGATGAAAGCTTGAAGGAGGGCGACCGCGTTGTGACCGCAGAATTAACTTCCACAGCCGCCAGATCATCGACTCCTGCAAATCCCTTTGGCGGCCCGCGCCGGTTTCCATGATGGTTTATGTCATTCCGAGCGAAGTCGCCTGCCAAGCCGTAGCTTTATGCGAAGGCTGGAGGAATCTCTAATTTTCAGTAAGAACCAAGCGGTATGAAAAACGGTGCGCTCGTTAGGCTGGTGGACGTGCACAAAACTTATCGCACCGGCGAGATGGAAGTGCCCGCTGTGTGCGGTGTATCGCTCGAAATCAAACGTGGCGAATTCGTCGCGCTCATGGGCGCGAGCGGTTCCGGGAAATCAACGCTGATGAATATCCTCGGCTGCCTCGATCGACCGACGACCGGTAGCTATTTCCTGGATGCTGCAGACGTTTCCGGATTGAACCGCGATCAGCTCGCCGATGTTCGGAATCGCAAAATCGGTTTCGTATTTCAAAATTTTAATCTGCTGCCACGCACGTCGGCGCGCGAGAACGCCGAGTTACCGCTGATTTACGGTGCGCACGGCTTGTCGCACTCGCAGCTTTGCGAAAAAGCTGATCGCGTTCTTTCGTCAGTCGGCCTCGCCGGTCGCGAGGATCATCATTCCAGCCAGCTCTCTGGCGGCCAGCAACAACGGGTGGCGATCGCGCGCGCGTTGATCAATGATCCCGAGATGTTGCTCGCCGATGAGCCGACCGGTAATCTCGACAGCCGGACCAGTGTCGAGATCATGGCGATTTTTCAACAACTCAACGAGCGCGGAATCACGATTGTCATGGTGACTCACGAGCAGGACATCGCCGCCTACGCGCAGCGCAACGTCATCATGCGCGACGGAGTTATCCTCGACGATCATTTGGTCACGCAGCGCTTCGAGGCAGCGGCCCAGATTCAACAAAATGGTAGGGCGCGGCCAGAGCCTGCTCGCCGCGGCGAGGGCGCACCGGACACCCATGTAACCATGTAACGTTTTTAGCGATGTAACGAACAGATGCGAATCGCGCCCACATTTCACGTCGCCTACCGCGCGCTGCGCCGAAACAAAATGCGTTCGGTGCTGACTGCGCTTGGCATCATCATCGGTGTCGGCGCAGTGATCGCCATGGTCGGGATCGGCAACGGCGCAAAGGCGCAGGTGGAAGCGCAGATCGCCAGCCTCGGACAAAATGTGATTCTGATTTTTTCCGGTAGCACGACGTCGAGTGGAATTCGCACCGGATGGGGCGGCGCTGGCACGTTGAAGATCGAAGACGCCGAAGCGATCCGGCGCGAAGTGCCCAGCGTCATCGGCGTGAGCGAAGAAGTTGTCTCAACCACGCAGGCTGCCGCCGGGAATCAAAACTGGTTCACTCGGATTTTCGGGGAATCAGCAGACTACTTCGATATTCGGCAGTGGCCGCTGTCCGACGGCGCACCGTTCACGCCGCAAGATGTGCGAAGCGCGAACAAGGTTTGCGTGATTGGCCGCACAACCGCGACCCAGATTTACGGCAACGAAAATCCAATCGGCCAGATTTTGCGGATCAAAAACGTGCCGTTCACGATCACCGGCGTGCTCACCCCCAAAGGCTTGAGCCCGCAGGGCGTCGATCAGGACGACATCGTCGTCATGCCGTACACGAGTGCGATGAAACGCGTGATCGGCGGCACCACCTTGCGAAACATCAACGTGCAAATCGACGACCCAGCCCAGATCGCACCAGCGCAACAGCAAATTATCTCGTTGCTTCGACAACGACATAACATTCGTCCCGGTCGCGACGACGATTTCACCGTGCGCACGCAGCAGGAAATTGCCGAAGCAGCCACCGCAACTTCAAGGGTGATGACAGTCCTGCTCGGCGCAATTGCCGGCGTCTCGCTGGTCGTGGGCGGGATCGGCATCATGAACATCATGCTCGTAAGCGTAACCGAGCGGACGCGCGAGATCGGTGTACGCATGGCCGTCGGTGCGCGCGGCACTGACATTCTCACGCAGTTCTTGATTGAAGCCGTGACGCTGAGTTCGGTTGGCGGCCTGATTGGGATCATCTGCGGCATCGGCGCGTCCAGCGTGTTGTCGATCTACGCTCATTGGCCGACGCTGATATCGATCGGCTCGATCGCGATTGCGTTCTTGTTCAGCGCGGCCGTTGGCGTGTTTTTCGGCTTTTATCCCGCGCGCAAAGCCGCCGCGCTCGATCCCATCGAAGCCCTGCGCTACGAATGAAATCTTAAACCACGAATGAACACTAATGGACACGAAGAAGACGTGGCCGCGTGGCGTAACACAGGCATCCTGCCTGTCTCGTCAAACGGGCATCCTGCCTGGTCGCCAATGAGCAGGCTGGGAAGCCTGCACGACCTGTCAGGCTGGAAGCCTGAATTACCTTTGTCTGCGGCTTCGCAGTTCTGCGTCCATAGTGGTTAGAAATCTCTATGGCAAAGCACGAT
>QHOF01000085.1 GCA_003219335.1 Verrucomicrobiota bacterium
AATTCGGCGTCGGCGCTATTAGACACGAAGAAGTTCCACTCCCTCCGGGAGGAGAAGAAGAGGAAGAGAGCGGACCGCCCAAGGTTCCCGATGCGTACGAAGTTCGCTTGCTCCTTGCCCAGGATTTTTTCGAGCGCGTCGAATGGGCGATGAACTGGTTCTTTGAAAAAGAGAATACCGGCGACCGCGGGCGCGAGTGGGGCTTCTCTCAGGCTGCGATGATGCCGATTCTGTTGCCGAACGAACGTCTGAAAGTCGGCATAGAAATGGAATATAGGAATTTGACCGTCAAAGACACACGCGGCGACCCGTTGAACAGTTTCACCATTGGTCCAACAATCGCGTGGAAACCGACAGCGCAAACTCGCCTGGACATCTCGCCTTTGTTTGGCTGCACGCACGATTCGCCGATTGCCGATGTGTTTGTTGCCTTTTCGTGGCTATTCGGTGGCGAACGTGCCGAAGCAGAGGCCCCGGTCTCTACGCGCTTCCGTTATTACACCGACGCTGCCTACAGCCATTCCGGAAAAGATTCAGGAAAAGAGATGAAGCAGGTCTCGTATGTCCCGCCCTGTCCGCAATGGTACGGCGACCGCGAATGGAATGTGAATCTCTGGGGCACCTATGCATTCACCAACACCGAGTTCGCTCCTAATCCTTCGCTGGTCGACATCATACAAAGCACAAGTGAGGGCAATCCTGTGCTCGGCACCTACGACCGTTACATTGGCGGTGATCACGCCTGGGGCGGTGGCGGGGACATAAAATATTTCTTTTGTCGCTATGCTGGTCTCGGCGTTGAAGGATTTGCCCTGGATGCTCACAAGCCTGGTTTCGATATCTTCGAGGACCAGGCGGTCCCGATATTTGTTCACCGAAGAATCAATCACAATCATACCATCGGCGCTGTCCTTGGCACACTTACGTTGCGGTATCCAATTCCGTGCACGCGTTTGGCGCCGTATGCATGGGCGGGTGTGGGCGCGATTTTCGGCGGCGGCGAAAGGGACACTCTTCACACGCAAGGACCGCCGGAAGCATTCGCTGTTAATGCACAGACGGAGCATTTCGGCAGCGAAACCAAGGTGCTCGGCCAATTTGGGGCCGGTCTCGAATTTCGAATTGCGAGGCATATTGGTTTGACCAACGACTTGAGCTTCGGCGTGATCGATGGGCCGAAGAATAATTTCGGAAGGTTCCGCAGTGGCCTCAATTTCGTCTTCTGATCTTTGGGGTTCACACCCTTAGGCTGGAACCGCGGCTGTTTCCGCGGTTGCTGAAGTGGAGATGCCGCAGCTCGCAAGTGCGGGCTGCGGCTGCACTTCGGCGGATGGGCAGCGTCGTTTCAGGCTGTAGCGGCGGTCTGTGACCGCCGATATAAGTTTTGGCGAATTTTGGATCGTCGGCAGTCATAGACCGCCGCTACATTTCTTGACCTCATTTCATCACTCCGATAGTTTGGCTGTGGAAAGGAGCGTTGTCGGTGAAAACCGAGATATCGATCGAATACTGCGTCGTTTGAAACTATATGCCGAAGGCCGTCAGTTTGGCGGCCAAAATTCTCGAGCTCGGCGAGCGCATTAAATCGGTCACGTTGATTCCCTCGAGCGGCGGCGCATTCGAAATCCGCGTCAATGGCAAACTGCTCCATTCCAAGCTGGACACTGGCGACTGGCCGGATTTCGACGAGATCGTCAAGGCGATCAAAAAAGTTAAGTAAGCGAACGAGCATTCGCTTTTTTTTAGTTGCGCACTGGGCGTTCAAAAGCGGCGTCAAGTTCGCCACGGCGAATCCGTCCTGTGGCGGACCACTGCACTCCAACGCGCGCTTCGCGCGCGCAAAAATTTGGCGTTGGGCGCTAGGCGCTGGGCGTTGGATATTTTTTGCTTCCGGGAGAGTGAAGGGTGCCTGGTGGCCCTCGCGGTCTTCAAAACCGTCGTCGCCGCGCAAGTGGCGAGGTAGGTTCGATTCCTATCCTCTCCGCCAGATTTTTTTCGTCATCCTGAGCGGAGCGAAGCGAAGTCGAAGGATCCCGTGGCAGTATCGAGAGATAATTCTTCGGGATTCCTCGACTTCGCTCGGAATGACGAACCTGGAAAGGAGGTGAACTTCGATGTCGCGTGAGCAGATTCGTAAACTGACGTCGCTCTCATCCTGCGCTGGGTGAGCGTCCAAGTTGAGCCAACAGGCCCTGCGACAAGTTTTGCCGCAGCTACCCATTTCCCTCGACCGCAACGTGCTCGTAAGCTCAAAAACTTTCGATGACGCCGGCGTGTATCGCCTCGATCGACATCGCGCTCTTGTGCAAACCGTTGATTTCTTTACGCCCATCGTGGACGACCCTTTTTCTTACGGACAAATCGCCGCAGCCAATTCACTCTCGGACATTTTCGCCATGGGCGGGCGCCCGCTGACCGCGCTGAACATAGTCGGATTTCCAACGGATGTCGTTAGGCCACGAGTGGTCGCCGCGATTTTGCGCGGCGGCCTTGCCAAGGCGGCCGAAGTGGGATGCGTGATCATCGGCGGCCATTCCATTCGCAATCCCGAACCGATTTACGGGCTCGCCGTCACAGGAGTGGTCGATGTCCGGCGCGTCACTACCAATGCAAATGCGCGCCCCGGCGATTTGCTGGTGTTAACAAAGCCGCTCGGCACAGGCATTGCCACGACGGCGATCAAACGCGGAATCGCTTCGCGCGCGCTCCGGAAAAAAGTGGTCGCTCTCATGTCGAAGATCAACTCGGTTGGCGCCGAACTGGCCGAGCGTCGTCTGGTTCGCGCCGCTACCGATGTCACCGGCTACGGATTGATCGGGCACCTGGTCTCGTTGTGCCGCGCTAGTTGCGTATCCGCCGATGTGGATCCCGCTGCCGTGCCGATGATCAGTGAAGAGATTGGCGACCTCATCGAGCTGGGCTGCGTTCCTAACGGAAGCCGCGAAAATCTTCACGCCACGACTGTGCTTGTCGATTGGGCGGGCATCGATGAGACGCGCAGAATTCTCTTAAACGACGCGCAGACGAGCGGCGGGTTGTTGCTGTGCGTGCCCGAAGCTAATCTTGAAAACGTACTGATGACCCTGCGAAAAGCGGACACGCCTTCCGCCGCGCTGATCGGACAAATTGTACCGCGCCGCCGCCGCGGCCCATTGATATGCATGAGCAGCGGGTAAAATCATCCGCGCGCCGGCAAATCCCCGCCGTCGGCAGAATCCTCGATGCGCTGGGCCAGCGCGATCTCGCCCCGCCAAGCGATCTACCGCGATCCGTTGTTGTCGATCTTATTCGTCGCAAACTTTCACAGATTCGCGCAGCAAGCGATATCCCTGAATTCGAATCAATCGTGGCTGATCTCCGCCGCTCGGTGGATGAATTTCGCGCCAGCAGGCTTGGGCCGGTCATCAACGGGACAGGCATTGTCATTCACACAAATTTCGGACGCGCGCCGCTTGCGAGCGAAGCGATGCGGGCACTAAACGAAATCGGATCCGGTTACTCGAATCTCGAGTACGATCTCGCAACAGGTGCGCGCGGCGAACGGGGCGCTTACGTCGAGCATGCGCTCGCGCTGCTTTGCGGAGCCGAAGCGGCGACAGTGGTAAACAATTGCGCAGCCGCGCTCGTTCTAATCGTCCGGCATTTTATTCAACTGAAGCGCGAACTTGACTGCTTAAAGCAGTCAAGTTTGCACCTGGGCAAATCGGACGTGATCATCTCGCGCGGCGAGCTCGTGCAGATCGGCGGCGGATTTCGCATCGGCGAAATTCTTGAAGCCACTGGCGCGAAATTGCGCGAAGTCGGCGCGACCAACAAAACAACGCTCGAGGATTATGCGCGCGCGATTGGGTCAGAGACGGCGATGATTCTGAAGGTCCACCGCAGCAATTTTTTCATGAGCGGTTTTGTCGAATCGCCGTCCTCGGAAGAGATCGGCGCGCTTGCGCGCAAGAAGCGCATCGTGTTTGTCGAGGACCTCGGAAGCGGCGCGATCATCGCAACCGAAGAGTTCGGAATTGCCGACCACGAACCGACGCCTGCCGAAGCGATGAAAGCTGGCGCCGACCTTGTTTGTTTCAGCGGCGACAAATTATTTGGCGGTCCGCAGGCGGGAATTATCGTTGGCAAAAAACGATTCGTAACCGCATTGAAACGCGAACCGCTGTTTCGCGCTTTGCGCTGCGACAAACTTTGTCTCGCCGCCCTGCAAGCGACCGTCGATCTCCACCTCGATCAACGGACCGCTGGGATCCCGGCGCTCGCGCTCTTGCAAATTTCGGAGGACGAGTTGCACGCTCGCGCCGCGGCTATTTGTTCACGATTGCAGGGACTGCCCCTGAAAATTGCCATTGGCTGCGGCGGGGCCAAAGCAGGCGGCGGCACCTTGCCGAAGTCGAGTATGCGGTCAGTTACGATCGACATCGTTCCCCAGACCTCATCACTCACCGATTTCGCTGCGACTCTGCGCGCATGGAATCCGCCGGTGATCGGCTATATCGCGGATGGACGCTTCAAACTCGACCTGCGCACCATTTTCCCGCACCAGGATAATCTGGTGGTTGAAGCAGTCCGCGTTGCATGTGCCGACAAAGCGTAACACAGGCATCCCGGCCTGTCCTATCAAACGGGCATCCTGCCCGCACACGGGTGCAGACTGGAAGCCTGTTCGACGAGTCAGGCAGGATGCCTGAATTACGCCGATGACAGAAAAACATTTCATCATTGCAACAGCAGGCCACGTCGATCACGGCAAGAGCGCACTGGTGAAAGCCCTCACCGGAACGGATCCCGATCGTTTGCCGGAGGAAAAGAAGCGACAGATCACAATCGATCTTGGGTTCGCCGAACTAAATTTGACGGCAGCGAATGGCGAGACGATCCACGCGGGCATCGTCGATGTGCCGGGCCATGAAGATTTCGTGCGCAACATGATTGCAGGCGTTGGCTCAATCGATCTTACACTTTTTGTTGTCGCAGCTGACGACGGCTGGATGCCGCAGACTGAAGAGCATTTGCAGATTCTCAACTATTTGGGTGTGCAACGCGCGGTGATCGCTCTCACAAAAAGCGATCTTGGCCCAACCGGCATTGTCACGGAAGAAATTCGCAAGCAACTACGCGGCACATCATTTGCCCAGGCGGCGATTGTTCCGACCTCTGTGCGAACAGGAGAAGGCATTGAGAATCTGGCAAATGCGCTGGCCACAGAACTCGCCGCGGCGGAGCCTCAACGCGATATCGGCAAACCGCGCTTGTTCGTCGATCGCGTGTTTACGATGCGCGGCAGGGGAACAGTGGTCACGGGAACATTGACCGGCGGACAATTGCAGCGGGGCCAGCAGATCATCCTTTATCCGATGAATCTCACAGCGCGCATTCGTTCCCTTCAGAGCCACGGCCACGACTTGGAAGTCGCGCAGCCGGGAATGCGCACCGCCATGAATCTGCCGGAAGTTCCCGTCGATCAGATTAAACGCGGCGATGTGGTGACGGTTGCCGGTTTCGCCGCGGTGAATTCTACTCTCGTTGTTCTTCTGGAAAAATCGCCGCGGATCGCTCGCGACAACGCTGCTGCGCGTCCACTGAAAACCGGCTTATCGGTCTATCTGCATCACGGGACATCGCGTGTCGCTGCCAGGATTACTTACCTCGAAAGCAGCCGGCTTGTGCCTGGCGAAAAGACCATTGCGCAACTGAAACTCGCATCACCGATCTTTGCGTTCGCCGGCGATCGCTTTGTAATCCGCGATCCGTCGGAACAACACACGATTGCTGGCGGACTGGTGCTGACACCAGATGGCGACCACGCAAAATTTCGTGACGAGCAGAAACGGAGCTTGCTCGTCGCTCGCGCCGCAGCCCCGGCCGATGTCGCGCTTTGGGTTCGTTCTGAAATCGCGCTGCGCGGATGGGCGGCGAGCAAGATGCTCCTGAACCAGTCGCACTTTAGCGCCAGCGAGATCGCCGGAGCAGTGACGCGGCTGCAACGTGACGACAAAATCGTGCTGCGCGAACAAATCGCAGCGGACGCCGAGCTTTGGCGACAACTCCGCCTGCAGGTGATTACCTTGATTGACGAAGCGCACAAACAGAATCCCGAGCGCGCCGGTCTCGACCTGAATGAGCTGCGTTCGAGGCTGCGCATTCAAGAGTCAGATTTATTTGAAGCGTTGACGGTAGATTTGTGCGCCGGCGATTTCGTTCGTAAAGGATCCGTGATCGCGCGTGCGCAGCATCGGCCAGCGTTGCCTGCGGAACTTCAACCAATCGAAAGAAAAATTCGCGAAGCGCTCGCACAGAAACGGTTCGATCCGCCACCGCGCAGAGAGATCGAGTCGGATTCGCACGCGCGGCAAGTGGTGCGGTTCCTGGTGGAGAATGGAGAGATGATCGAGGTCGCTCCGGATGTGATTTTGTTGCGCAAGAATTTCGAGAGCATGAAATCGCGGGTGACCGAGTTCATTGCCGAAAACGGTCCCGCTACGGTGAGCGAACTGCGCCAGGCGTTGGGGAGTTCGCGGCGCATCATGGTGCCGTTGCTGGAGAAGCTAGATCGCGACGGAGTGACGCGGCGCGTGGGCGACAAGCGCGGCTTGCGATAGAACAGCCGCGAGGCACTATCATTCGTCTCATGCGCGTTTCCCTGCACCTCGCCGGTTCATTCGATGGCGCATGGGAGCAGGTGCTGCTTCCATGGTTCGAAGCAGCAGCTTCGTGCACGCCTGAAGCGGCCGCTCCAGTTGCGGTGGTCACGCCCTACCGCAATCACGCGCATCTGTTGAAGAGCAAGCTGCTCGCGCGCGGCCCCGCGACTGCGGGGCTCCTGGGCGTACGCTTTCTCGTTCCAGCGCAATTGCGCGAATTTTTGCAGACCGCCGAGGCACCGCTCGTCCTGCTGCGTGAACATCTTCGGCTGTTGCTATCGATAGCGGCAGATCATTGCGCCGCCGATTTTGAACGCGACAACAAGATTGACGAGGCGCTCGTCGCAAAATCTGTCGCGCGAGAACCGGATGAGTTGCTGCGAACGATCGACAACGTGGCCGCGGCGGGAGCCAGCTTTGCGGAGCTCGCATCGCCCGCGCTTGCGCAGATCGCCAGACGTTTCGAAGAAACGTTGAAATGCTGCGGTGGCACGCTGGTGGCTCAAGCGGACCGCCTGCTCTTAGAATCTGCGCGGGTTGAAGTGCCGCGATTTTCCAAATTGCTCATCATGGGCTTCGATGGCGCGCACTGGCCGTTGTGGCCGCTATTGCGAGCGGCAGCGCACTCTGCGCAAGACGCGACTGTGATTTTGCGCGAGCCGCGGTATGAGGCGGCCGAGCCAGACCGGACGTGGGTCAGCACCTGGGAAGAGGAATTCAGGGCCGCGCAGCAGGTCGCTCCTCCGGACGCAGAGCCGCGCTTTGCAGCGTTGCTCACATTGCCGGAGGGCGCCACGGACATCGACGGACGAAAGAAGAAACCGCTCACGCATGTTCACTTTCTGTTGGGCAGCGACAGTAATGAGCAGGCTCAGGCAATTGTCGCGCTGGCGGTCGGCTTTTTAAGTGATGCATCTTGTGAGCGGCTGGCAATTTTGCTGCCAGGGCCGGGCGCGCTCGCCCGGTTGGTCTCGAGTTGGCTCCAAAAACTTCGCATTTCGCACAATGACGCAATTGCGCACCAGATGCGGGGCGCAATCGACACCGAGGAATGGCGCGCGTGGCTTGAATTGCAGGAACGGCCGCGGCTCGAGCCGTTGCTTCGTTTTTTAGAGCATTCGCCGAAAGCAGTCGCGTTGTTCGCCCCGCTCTCGTTGCGCGATATTCAAGATGCGCTGTGCCGCGCGTGCGGCGACATCCTCATCAATTCCGTCGATGTTCTGCGCGAGTATTGCCGTTCGAAGAAGGACAACCCCGATTACCAGACAATCGCCTGCGCGCTGGAAGCGATCCGTTTTTTGCCTGAGCGCGGCACATTCGAGCAATCCATAGAAATCGCGGACGAAATTTTTCGCGCGTTCAAATGGGCGGAACGCTCGGCCGAATTGAACCGCCTGGCGCGTGGCTGGAGCCGTGGTTTGGCTGGTGATTTTGCGCACGAATATTTTCTGCGCTGGCTGCACGAGATATTCGCGGAATCGTCACTGTCGCGCGACGCGTGCGGCGATCATCCGTACGCACGGGTGCAATTACTGCGCTACGACCAGGCGGAGAACGCAAGCTGGTCGCACGTGGTTTTGGCTGGGTTGAACGAAGGCGTTTGGCCGCCGGCCGAGAATGAGTCGCCATTCTTATCTGATGACCAGGTCGCATCGTTGAATGAGCGAAATAAGCAGCGGAGCAAGCGATTTGGAGAGGGGCAGCATATCCCGCGCGAAGGCGCCACGCTGTGTCTGGGCGCGCGCGAACGGCGCGCGATCGCCCTGCGACAACTGCTGAATGTAATTGAATCGACGACACACGCGATCGGCGTTGCCGCTGAGCGTTACACGTATGCGCCGCGCGAGCAGGCGGTGAACCCGAGCGATTTTTTCGCGCGCCTCTATTTCAGCGCGCGCGGCGCAGCGCTATCGCAAAACGAGATTGCGAGAATCTACGAACACACGCGTGATTGGCTCGTGCAGATTGATTTGTTCAAAGCGGTCGAACCCAAGACCGATGTTAGACGAACAGAGGCTGCTTATCGTGCGCGGCGCAGACCTGACACAGAATTTGGCGAATATGAGTTTGCTTTCCGCAAACATTCGCCACCGCCGCCAAAGAGCCTCTCCGCGACCGACATTGGCAATGCGCTTAAGCGACCAGCGTTGGTCTGGATGAAAGCTTTTCTAGGTGTGGAAGCCGAGGAGCTGAATGGCGGTTCGTGGAGTTTGGCGACTGGTCAGTGGGTGCATCGGTGGTTGGCAATGATCGGCGCGGAGTCAGGCGAAAATCGCTTTGTGGCGCGACCTCCTGCTGATGAAATCAACCGCCGCGTAACAGATGCGTCGGATAACTTTCACCGCGAAATACTCTCAATCTTGAAAAAATGTGGAAGGGAGCGCGCACCCGATTGGTGGAGGTCCGGCTGGCGCAATGCGCGCCATCTGGCGGAGAATTTTGCAAAGCAACTCGAGTCAATTTCGGGCTGGCTACAACTGGCCAGCGAGTGGAAACTCGACTCGCCTCATACCATTCAGCTCGGCGGCGGCGACAGGTTGAACGTGCGCGGCCGTGTGGACCTGATTCTTGCACGCGATCAGCGTGCCCGTGAGATCTGGATCGTCGATTACAAGACCGGTGAAGCGGAACCGCTGAAATCGACTCCCGACGGGCTCCGCAAACAGCTCATCGCAGGCGATGGCGTGCAGACTTGCATTTACGCCCTCGCACTGCGGCGCGATTTCACCGGCATCTGCACGAGTCTCCTCACACGAGACAGCGCAAATCTGGAGCAGCAGCTCACGTTTCGCGACATCGTCGCCCACAAAGAAATCTGGAATGAAATCGCGCGAATGCAGCGAACTGGAATTTTCGGGATGCTGGGCGAGCTGCGTTCCGACTTCACGTTTACCGGTACATATCCGCTCGCGACGCTCGGGATCGACAGAGACTTACTGGAGGCCAAGTGGGAACGGACGCATCCAGCGTTCGCCAAACGACGCAATACGTGAAACAACTCCCGCACGATCATTCTCAGCGAGATCGGTTCGCCACGGAACTGGAGCGGAATTTCTCCGTGATCGCCGCAGCAGGCACGGGCAAGACGACCGCAATCACGGAGCGGATCGTGGAAATCGCGCGGCGAAGACCTGACTGGCTGCCGCGCCTGGTGGTAGTCACCTTCACCAACCGCGCCGCGGATGAAATGCAGCAGCGCGCGCGACAGCGGATTTTCGAAACTGGCGTGCCGCTCGACGTCTTGAACGCGTTTAATCGCGCGTTCTTCGGGACCATCCACAGTTTCTGCGTCAAGCTTTTGGCGGCGCGCGGGCATCATCTTGGGCTGCCGTCGCATCTCGAACTGTTCGCCGACGATGAGGAATTATGGAACGATTTCGTGCAACGCACGGATTCCGTCGGCGATAGTCTTTCGCCAGAGAACCGCAAAAAACTGCTGCGGCATGTGCAGTTGCGCGATCTGATGGAGCTCGGCAGGCGCGGCGGGCTGGCGCTCGCGCTTGAGCAGCGTGATCTCGATTGCCCGGCGGCAATAAATATTGATCCTGTAATCAGCTACGGCGGAGCGGGCGTCAGAATCGAAGCTGACAAAGAAGCGCTCCGAAGATGGAAAGAGCTATTCGATGGCGACTCAGATTTTGTGCCGATCATTCAACGCACCAGTAACTCGGAAGGCTTCGGCGAATGCTGGGAGAACGCATTGCGCGACTTCAACGAATGGCTGAGCTGCTGCGCGTTGAAAGTTGCGGGTGAGGTGCAGGCGAAGTACCGCCAATTTCGCGCGGAGCGTGGCGCAGTCACATTTGATGATCAGATCGCGCTCGCGCTGGAGCTCACTCGAAATCCCGAGGCGATTTCGCAAATTCGCGCGAAGGATTACATCGTCATTCTGGACGAAGCACAGGACACCGATCCGCAGCAGTTCGAGATTTTGCTCGAGATCACGCGACCACCGGGCGCGCACGGCCGCTGGATCGAGAACCCGAAGCAACAGCCGCCGCGCCCGGGCAGGTTTTGCATGGTCGGCGATTTTCAGCAGTCGATCTACGGCGATCGCGCGGACTTAAAGCAATATTGCCGCATTCATGATGCGTTGATCAAAAGCGGCGCGGGCGAACAGCTGAAATTTTCCGTCACATTTCGGCTCGATCAGGAGCAGATCGACTTCGTGAACAAATGTTTTCGTGACATTCTCAACGACCGCGATGGCCAGGTCGATTTCATCCAGCTTGAGCCGCGCCCGGAGAAATTGCCAGGCCAGGTGGTGCGCTTGGACATCACGCTCGGAAATTTGGACTGCAAAGCTCGCGATCGCGAAAAAGCCGAAGCCGAAGCAAAACAGCTGGCGCGCTGGATCAAGAAAACGGGCCTCGAAAAACTCCGCGCGCGCTGGTGGGGACAATTGGCGATCCTCTGCCCGCGCAAAAACTGGTTTGCGCCCGTTGCAGACGCGCTCCGCCGAGAAGGAATCGATTCACAAATTCAATCCGAAACCGACGTA
>QHOF01000086.1 GCA_003219335.1 Verrucomicrobiota bacterium
CAAGATTCCCAGGATCACAAAACCAATCAAAACCAGACAAAGCACGCCCGCAATCACGTTATAGATCAGCATCGAGATCTGAAAATTGAGCGACTCCTTTCCGTTCGCGTCGATCTCGGGCGAATCGCCGCGTTTAGCCAGCCAGATAATCAGTGGGCCAAGAATGTGCCCCGCCCACGGCACGAAAAACCCGGCTAGAGCGGTGGCGTGGCAAAGCACGTTCCATATCCGAACGTCGCGGGAAGCTGTCGGTGTTTCCATGTTTTGACCTTTCAGTTGTGTAAAACAACGACTGCCTGCTTACCACGACAAGAGCAAGAAAAAAGATCGGACTACGTCTCTTTCACGCGCTCAATGTGCGCGCCGAGTTCCATCAATTTTTCGTCCAGATGTTCGTAACCGCGGTCGATGTGATAAACACGACTGACCTCGGTGGTTCCATCGGCTTTCAGTCCCGCCAGTACCAGCGCAGCGGACGCGCGCAGATCGCTTGCCATCACCGGCGCGCCGAGAAGACGATCGACTCCGTCAATCACCGCGGTCGCCCCTTCGAGACGGAGCTTCGCCCCCAACCGTTTTAATTCCGCCACGTGCATGTAACGCCGCGGAAAAATATTTTCCGTAACCGAACTAGTGCCTCTGCTGGTGGAGAGCAACGCGCACATCTGCGCTTGCATGTCTGTGGGAAAACCGGGATACGGTTCAGTCACCAGATCCTGCGCAGTGGCCTCTCCATTGGGCAGGATGGTAATGGAATCATCGCCAATGTCCACGGCGTAGCCGCACCGCGCCAGCGCGTCGGTGACCGCGCGGACATGTTCCGGCTCCACGCGCTTGACGGTGACGCCCTCTCCCGCCATTGCGCCCGCTACCAGAAATGTGCCGGCTTCAATCCGGTCCGGAATCACCCAGTGTTCTGCACCGTGCAACGCCGGCACGCCTTCGATGACGATTCGGCGCGTTCCTGCGCCTTCGATCTTCGCGCCCATTTCATTCAGAAAGTTCGCGAGGTCCACCACCTCGGGTTCCTGCGCCGGCCCTTCAATAACGGTCACGCCGTCGGCCAGCACGGCCGCCATCATGATGTTATCGGTGCCCAGGACGGTCGGGCCGAATTTGCCCTGCATGTTGATTACAGCTCCTTTTAATTTCGGCGCAAAAACTTTGATGTCGCCACCTTCCACGCGCACCGCTGCGCCCAGCGCTTCGAAACCTTTCAGATGTAGATCAATTGGCCGATCGCCGATGACGCAGCCGCCCGGTAAAGCAACAGTCGCTTCCTTGCAACGGCCGAGCGATGGCCCAAGCACGCACACCGAAGCGCGCATCTTGCGAACGATATCGTAAGGCGCGACCGAGTGCACTTTTTCAGCGGTGACGCTCACCGTACCGCTGGCGCGTTCTACCTGCGCTCCCAGGTGCATGAGAATTTGCAGCATGTAATGCGTGTCGCTCAGATCAGGTACGCCGTGAACGACACAAGGCTCGCGCGTGAGCAAGGTGGCAGCCAGGATCGGCAGCGACGAATTCTTCGAGCCGCTGACCTTGATTGAACCCGAAAGGGGGTGGCCGCCGTGAACGCGAATCTTATCCATACCTCGCAAACAGAAAACGTGTCACACCTGAATAATCGTTTTTCGTAGAAATGTCGCGGTAATTTTTCTCGGCCAAGGCAGAAAAAAGCGGGTCGCTCTGGCCGATTCCAATCTCCAGCGCCAGCAGCCCGCGGGGGCGCAGCCGCGACGGTGCCTGCGCAATCAGTTCACGCACGAACTCGTCGCCTCGCGTGCCGGCGAAAAGCGCGACTTCAGGATCGTGCAAAACTTCGCGGGAAAGTGTGTGCCGCTCTTGGCTTGAGATGTAAGGGAGATTCGCGGCAATGAGATCGAAAGCGTCCTCGACATTTTCGAGGAGATTGCCTTTTAGGAACTGGACACGACCGGCCAGACCAAGCCGCTCGGCATTTTCCCGAGCAAGCGACAATGCGTCGTCCGAAACATCGACCGCAAAAACTTCCGCCTCCGGAAATTCGGCAGCCAGACTGAGCGCGATCGCCCCACTGCCGGTGCCAACATCCACGGTGCGCCCATTTGAAATCTGCGATTTGAAATTTGAAATCAGCAGCTCAACGAGTTGCTCGGTCTCCGGGCGCGGAATCATCGCGCGTTTGTCGCAAAGAAAAGTGCGTCCGCAAAATTCGACGGTGCCGAGCAGATGCTGAAGCGGCTCGCCTTCGCTGCGACGCTTCACGAGCTCGCGCAGCGGCGCCAGCTCCGATTCGCTCAGCTCGCGCTCGAACTCCAGATACAGCTCGATTCGTTTCCGGCCCAACAGACGCGCTAGCAAGTGCTCCGCGTTGAGCCGCGGATTTTCCACGTCGTGCTTTTTGAAATACGCAGTGGTCGCCTGCAATACCTCGAGCACGGTCATGATAGTTTTTGCCGCAAGTATGCCGATTAAGATGCAGCAGCCACAGGCCTACGATAGCCAAGATATTCCGGCAGATTCTTCTCACACCATTCGCGATATTCCGCCAGGGTCGCGAAGGCGCGGAACGGAGCGTCGTCCAGCACCGGCTTGTGGACATGGCAAAATCCATACTTGATGCGAGTCATCACATCGCGGTCCAACTGGCGTCGGCATTGCTCGCGCCACTCGTCTTCTTCGGAAATTTTCATTCGCATAAAAAATAGCTGACGACAACGGCGTTGTCATTTCATCCCTGCACTGGTTAATCCTGTCGTTCCTTGGATTGCCGATTGCTCCAAGCGTTCTGCCACATCGGCGACTTGCAAAGCGCTGATCAATTCATTCAAATCGCCATCCATCACGCGGTCCAAATTGTAAAGCGTTAGTCCGACGCGATGATCCGTAACGCGATTTTGCGGAAAATTGTAGGTGCGAATTTTTTCTTCGCGTCCGCCAGTGCCGATTTGACCACGGCGCTGCGCGCTGTATTTCTCCGCTTCTTCATGTTGTTTGCGCTCCAGCAGACGCGCCCGCAAGATTGATAATGCGCGCTCCTTGTTCTTGATCTGGCTGCGGCCCTCCTGACATCGCACGATCATGCCAGTCGGGATGTGCATAACCTGCACGGCCGAGTCCGTCGTGTTCACGCCTTGTCCACCTGGACCGCCCGCGCGCGAGACTTCGATTCGTAAATCTTCCGGCTTCAATTCCACATCAACATCTTCCGCCTCGGGAAGCACGGCCACCGTGGCGGTTGATGTATGAATGCGACCCTGCGCTTCCGTCGCGGGCACGCGTTGCACCCGGTGCACGCCGCTCTCGTAACGCAGGTTTCGAAAAACCGATTCGCCCGAAACGCGGAAGATCGCTTCCTTAAACCCGCCGAGCTCCGATGGACTCGATTCCAGGTCCTCGGTCTTCAGCCCGGCGGCTTCCGCGTAGCGATGGTACATGCGATAAAGATCGGCCGCGAAAATGGCCGCTTCACTCCCGCCTGTTCCGGCACGAATTTCCACGATGGCATCGCGCTCTTCATTTTCATCCGGCGGCAGCAATGCGATCTGCACCTCGCGCTGAAGATCGGACACGCGTTTTTCGAGCTCCGGAATCTCATCATTTGCCATCGCTGCGATCTCGATATCGCTCGACATGGCCAGCTCCCGGTTTTCGTCCAATTGCTTGCGCGCGGCTTGGAGCTCGTCCCATTTTGCCAGCAGTTGTTTGATGCTGGCGTGCTCGCGCATGATCTCGCTGGCACGCTGGCGATTGGAAAAAAGCGCCGGGTCAGCAATGTCGCGCTCGAGTTCTTCGAACTGTTGGCGTTTGAGTTGAATAAGGGAATTAAAGTCCATAAGTGTGGTGGCGGCTGCGTCAGCCGCTCGACCAGGCGCTTGGCACAAGCGCCTCTACAAGAGTCTAAGCTTTTTTCTCGGCCCGCGCGGCTTTGGTGCTGCCGTAACGGCGGGCAAATTTCTCGACGCGGCCGGCTGTATCGACGAACTTTTGTTCGCCTGTGAAAAACGGATGACAAGCGGCACAAATACCGATCTTAATATCGCGACGCGTGGAGCGGGTGTGATAGACCGCGCCGCATGCGCACACCATATCGGTCTTGTAATACTCTGGATGAATGCCGGCTTTCATCTTCGAAATGGAGCGCAAAATCTACTCTCGCCAAGCGGCGCGCGCAAGGCATGAAATCCACCGACCCGCTGCTTGACGCCTGGCAACAAACGCTGCGCCGCGCAAAAGGCGCGCCTGCCATTCTCGACACGCGCCACAAGGTTCTGCGGACTTTTGTCAACGTGGAAGAACGCGCCTGCGATTTCGAGGTTCAGCTTAAAACATTCAGCCCTGGCAATGTTATCGCTGTTCAGATCGGAAACCATGAAGATTGGCCGGCGATTTTCATCGCTTGCCTGCGCAGGCGGCTCGTTGTTCTCCCGCTCGAACAATCGATCGGCGACCAACAACGGGACGCGGCCTTGGAAATTTGCGGCGCAGCTGGCGCGATAACACGCGCTGAGGATTCCCTCACCTCAACCCTCTCCCAACGGGAGAGGGAGTCGCTTCTCCCCCGCGGGGAGAAGGCGAGGCTGAGGGGCATATCCCTGTTGAAACTTACCTCTGGCACAACGGCGCAGCCGCGCGCAATCCGGTTTCGCAGCGAACAGTTGCTGGCCGATTGCAATCAGATTTGCGACACGATGGGCATCAGCGATACCGATCTGAATTTTGGAGCGATCCCGATCTCGCACTCCTATGGGTTCAGCAATCTGCTCACGCCATTGATCGCGCGCGGTGTGCCGATGGTCGTGAGCTGCGACAGAACGCCGCGTGCCATTCTGGCCGATCTTGTCCGCACCGGTGCGACAGTTTTCCCCGGGATGCCGGCTTTGTATCAAGCACTTGGCGACCTGGATGGCGTCCGGGCGCTGCCAAAACTTCGGCTGTGTATTTCGGCCGGTGCGCCTCTTGCCGCCGCGGTGTCGAAAAAGTTTTTCGAGAAATTCAAGCAGCCTATCCATTCGTTTTACGGCGCGTCGGAGTGCGGGGGAATTTGCTACGACCGCGACGGGACGGCGTTCGAAGACGGTTTCGTGGGCGGGCCGATGCATGGTGTCGAGATTGGGCTTCTCGATCCGACTGCTTCCTCGAGCCAGGTCCGCGTTCGCAGCGCGGCCGTGGGCGATGGCTATTTTCCCGATCCGGACGAACAGAAACTTGGCGACGGCGTGTTTGTTCCCGACGATCTGCTCGCGCAATACGGTTCGGGCTTCAAAATCGTCGGCCGAGTTTCAGACGTGATCAATGTGGCGGGAAAAAAAGTGAATCCGGCGGAAGTCGAAGCGCATTTGCTGTGCTATGATGGGGTGCGACAGGCAGTGGTGTTCGGGCGCTCTGCAGGCGCAGGATTGCGCAACGAAGAAGTAGCGGCATGCGTGGTGGCATCGCCGCAGGTAAGCGAAGGGGATCTGCTGCGATTTTGCCGCGCTGCCTTAAGCGCCTGGCAAGTCCCGAAGCGGATTTTTATAGTCGATGCAATTCCGACCAATGAGCGTGGAAAAATCAGCCGGCGCGATCTGGCGCGGCGGTTCCCGGAGAGCAGTGAGACTTCTCCGTTGCGAAGATTGTCTTCTTGATACAGCCTTCACATGGGATTTGTTTGGTAGGAGAAGATGATGCCGAAATCGGCCCGCAAACCCAAGTCAATAGAAGCCCACATGGAACCTTCGAATAGCGAAGAGCGCGAACAGCCCGACAAGCCGCCTTTCCCGCGAGAGGACGAGCCTGCGCCGGAGCCGGAGGCTGGCCGGGGTGCGGAGGTTTTTCAGCCGGACGACTGCTGGAACGCGTCATCGCCCACCTCCGATTGGGCTCAACCGGTGAGCGAAGCTCCGGCCCCAGAAATCGTGCCGCCAAAGGAACCGGGCACGGCTGATGTTTATTTTTGCGGGCGCACGAGTCTGTTTCCGCTTAACCGCGCGCTGCAAGCCATAGCAAAGGAGAAGCTCACTGGGTTACTGCGACTGTTTTTGGATGCGGAGCCGCTGGATCTTCTGGCCCGGGACGGCGAGATCGTTTTGGTCACAACTCGGGACCCGGATCTTTATTGTCAGGAGACGCCGTCCCTTCTCAGCAATCTCGATACAGATGTTGTGACCAATGCACGGGATCAGCAGAGAGAAAACGGCACGCCGTTCCTGCTCAGGCTTGCCCGCCAGGAATCGATCGATCGCGAGCCGGCGCTCGAGTTGATGAAGCAGTATGGGCAAAAGCTTTTCTCTGAAGTTTGGACCACGCAGCGCGCGTGGATGATGTTTGAAAAGAACGCGGGCCTCTTAAGCGACTTCGCGGATCTGCTAGGGGAGCCAAATGTAAGCGATTGGGCGCTGGAGACCTTGCGTCTCGTCCAGAATCCTGAACAAACCGAAAAGGTCGACCCGGCGTCCATTCCGGCTTACACGAAAGATGGTTTCGAGCGAGTGCAGAAGTTGAAGTTGACGTCGGATGAGGCCCAATTTGCCTCGCAATTCAACGGCGCGCGTTCCGTGCAGCAAATTGCCAAAAACTTGCGGCTCGATTTGAAATCTGCCCGGCAACTGCTGTTCCGTTTCCTTGCCTTGGAAATAGTAGAATGCTGGCCTGCCAGTACAGCGGAAAGACCGGAACCGAAGGGATTGTCGCGGCGCGTTGGGCGATTATTCGGACGCGGCCGATAACGTCGCGGCACCGCGACCGGGTTCGCGTTCATGAAGAAAAAAATTCTGGTCGTCGATATCGGCGGCACCTGCGTCAAGCTGCTCATGTCAGGGCGTCTCGAGCGCGAATTTGCTTCCGGGCGGCAAATGGAGCCGAAGGAGTTCGTCGGCAGATTCAGGCAGGCTGCGCGCGGCTGGAACTTTGACGCAGCCTCAGTTGGTTTCCCGGCGCCTGTGCGCAAAGCGCGGATTCATGGAAACCCGAAACATCTGGGCAAAGGCTGGATCAGTTTCAATTTTGCGAGATCTCTTGGAGTACCCGTGCGTCTGGTCAACGACGCAGCCATGCAAGCGCTCGGCAGTTATCTTGGCGACGGGCGGATGCTCTTTTTAGGGCTCGGGACCGGGCTCGGATCGGGGCTGGTCTGGGACAGAACTGTGATGCCGCTTGAACTGGGTGACCTGCCATATCCGGAAGGAAAAATCATTGAGAATGACCTCGGTATTCCCGGCCTTGACTCGTTAGGCGAAAAAAAATGGAAAAAAGAAGTGCTGTACGCGGTCCACCAATTGCGGCGAGCATTCATCGCCGATTACGTCGTCCTCGGCGGCGGCCTTGTGCACCGGTTCCGCCGATTGCCGAAGGGAATTGTGCGCGGCCGAAACGAAAATGCATTCCTCGGCGGAATGCGTTTGTGGGAAACGAAGAGGAATTCGCGCGAGCTGAAGTGGCGACTGGTGTAGCCGGAACCTTCGCAGTCCGGTTATTTCGGCCGATGGTAACGTTGGAAGTAATACACGATGCTTACACTGGCCTGAAACCTCTTTGCGCTGCCACTGAGCGATTTTCCCAATGTGGCACTGAGAACAATCGGGACCTTTGAAAGGCGTTTCGCAACGCCGGCAGTCACCGTGTGACTCCATCGGTCGCCATTCTCAAAATCGATGCTCGCCGTGTATTTCGCGTTGATCGACCAGGCTTGCGGAAAAATTAACGTGGCCGGTAGCGACAGCTCAAGGTAACGTTGTGGCCGAACACCATCTTCTTCGGCAATGGAATGATTGTAGTCGGCACTGAAACTCGCGCTGAACCACCTTGTAAAGTCGTGCGCGATTCCCCAACCGGGCTTTAAACGCCAGACCTCTTCAGCAAGTGCGCGATCTGACGCGGTATCGGCGTGCAACTCGATGCCACCGGCAGTGCGCCAGGTGTCGTTCAAACGAAACGCGGTGCCCGCCCCAATTTCGGCGTCGCCAACACCGCCGACCTCAGCGTAATCTGATGCTTGATCACTTCGATGATAAGCAAAGGGCAACCTGAAACGTATGCCCAAGTCTTGCGACTCACCCACACGCCAGGCCCACTGCGCCGCCAGCGTCCAGGTTACCTTTTCCGCACCCTCTTTGAAGTGGTCCCACCCTGTGTCCAGCGACACGCGGTTGCCGATGATGGTCTGATCATTTAGCTGTTTCAATTCATCTGCCACTACCGGATTAGGAGGCGGGTCAACTGCGGCGACTGGAGCAGACGGAAGTAGCAGCAGCGTGAAAAGCAGGAACGAGAAAAAGAATGCGCCGAGACGGGAAAAACAGCATGCACGAGTGCGACGAACGATGTTGGCAGGCACGCGCTATACAAGGATGAGAGGTTAATGCGGGCCCGCGTTTAGTGGGTCTCTTCGATGAGATGAGCCAACGTCTTTATCATCGGGTCGCTGGGAACTCGAACAATGCCGGCAAATGGGTAGTCGAGTTCCAGGATGATGAAAACGGCGCAGGCGACCGAGAACGCGCCAGCGATCAGGGCGAGAGTGCTTGTCGCGTTGGCCGGCGCCAGCAGGCCAAAGCCCAGGAAGATTACTACCAGCCAGATGACCAGCGCGATCAGCAACGGCTTCGAAACCGACGAAACGGCCTGCGCTTGCAGCAGCGCGCGAACCTCAGCGAGTTGCACCATGAGAGCCGCCGCCTGCGTCTTAAGAGCACGTTGCGCGTCATCGCGCGGGGCGAGACGACTAATGGCCACGTAAACGGCGTCCCCCATTTGCGGGTTGGGATCTAATCGGACTGGACCACTTCGCTCCGCTGGCCACGTGCGCTGGATTCCATCGGCGATGGCGTCGCGAAGGGCGCGGCGCGCTTCCGCTGTGTCTGGTCCATAAAGCGTCAGCACACGATCGAGTAAG
>QHOF01000096.1 GCA_003219335.1 Verrucomicrobiota bacterium
GTCCAACATCGAAGCCAGGGCTCTCGAAGTGCGCTCGCTGCTGGATACTTGACCAAATCACGCAGGATCAGGTTTTGTCATCCAGCGTCCAGCATCTAGAATCCAGGATCGATGCACGCAACGCGAACAAAAGCGCCGCCATTTCGCAAGACAACAGAGACGTTTCGGGCCGGGGCGAAAACTCTGTCGCAGCGGTATTTCATTTCACCGGAAACTTTTGCTGAGGAGCGGGATAAGATTTTCTCCAGGCATTGGGTACTGGTTGGACACCAGACCCAGATCGCACAGGCCGGGGATTACTTCACCGCAGCAGTCGCCGGTGAAAGCGTAGTCGTTGTCCGGGATAAACGCGGAGATATCCATGGGTTTTACAATGTGTGCCGCCACCGCGGATCACAACTTATTGAAAACAGAGACGGCCAGTTGTCCGCCGTAATTCAATGTCCATATCACGCGTGGACATACGCGCTCGATGGGCGATTGATCGGCGCGCCGCACATGGACGAGGTCCCGGGCTTTGACAGGAGCAATTATGGGTTGCACTCAGCGAACCTCGCGCTTTGGGAAGGATTCATTTTTGTCGCTCTCGCAGACTCCCCTGCTCCACTGGAAAAATGGTTTGCGCCGTTGGCGGGAAAATTTTCCCGGTGGAACCTGCCAGCACTGCGTGCGGCGAAACGGATCGAGTACGATGTGCGCGCGAATTGGAAATTGATCTTTGAAAATTATTCGGAGTGTTATCACTGCGCCGGGGTGCATCCGGAACTTTCGAAAATTTCACCATCCGACTCGGCGGAGAATGATCTGACTGAAGGCCCGTTCCTCGGCGGATTCATGCGGATCGCCAAGGGCAAGAGTCTGACCATGAGCGGGAATGCTTGCGCGTTGCCGGTGGGCCGCTTCGGCGAAGAGGATTCTCACTTTGTTTTTTATTACTCCATTTTCCCGAACATGCTGCTGAGCTTGCATCCGGATTACGCGATGGTGCACCAACTTCAACCGCAGTCACCGGAACGGACGCTGATCTTGTGCGAGTGGTTTTTCCATCCGGAAGCGTTCAAGCGGAGTGATTTTGATCCCGACGACGCGGTTGGGTTTTGGGACATGGTAAACAGGCAAGACTGGCACGTGTGCGAGCTGAGCCAGCAAGGCATCAGTTCACGCGCGTACGAGCCGGGCGCGTACTCGGCTCGCGAAAGCATCCCGGCGGCATGGGACCGGGAATATTTGCGCCACATTAGCTAGGAAATGCCGAACGGCCAATGCCCAATGTAAATTAAGGCCGGCGTCTTGCTCTTGCTCGTGATCGAATTGTAGAGGAAAGTACTCGAGCGCGATGGCCCCATCGCCAAGTCGGCGCCGCGACCGCTCTATCCAGTATGGCTTCGCCGCGTTGAAACGTTAAAGCGTTGAAACGTTAAAGCATCGGAGCGAGCATGAGCCCATGGCTTCACTTACCTATGCCAGCTATCTCGATCTGGAGAAACTGCTTTCGCTTCAGAAGCCGCGCTCGAGCCCGCCGGAGCACGATGAGACGCTGTTTATTATTATTCATCAGACCTATGAGCTGTGGTTCAAGGAGCTGCTTCACGAGTTTGAAAAAATAAAGCGCGATTTTTCCGTCGGCGATCTCTTCGGTGCAATCCACACCTTCAAACGGGTGCGCACGATCTTGAAAGTGCTGGTAGCGCAGGTGGACATTCTCGAAACGATGACGCCCTCATCGTTTTCAAGTTTTCGCGACCGGCTCGAAACCGCATCGGGATTTCAATCGGTGCAGTTTCGGGAAATTGAATTCGCGCTCGGCTACAAGCGCGCTTCGACGGTGAATTATCTGAAGCCGGATTTCCCGGGCTACGATCGGCTTCAGCAATTGCTGCACGAACGCAGCCTGGTGGATCATTTTTACGATTTCCTTGAAACGCGCGGAGCACAGATCCCCGGAGATCTAAAGAATCGCGATGTAACGCAACCGAATGCTCCCGACAAGCGGGTGCAGGAAGAAATTCTGCGGCGCTACAAGGATTCACCCGAATGCACAATTCTGTTCGAACTAATGACGGATTTTGACGAAGGATTGCAGGAGTGGCGTTATCGGCACATTAAGCTGGTGGAGCGAACCATTGGCGCGAAGAAGGGCACCGGCGGATCGCCCGGTGTACCGTTTTTGAAGGAATCGCTGTTTAAGCCGGTCTTTCACGATCTCTGGGCAATCCGGCATGAAATGTAGCGTCGTTGCGCGGCGAAATCCGAAATCCGAATTTCGAAATTCGAAACCGTCACAAGCCGAGAAATTCGCGGGTGGTCCCAGAGAGCACTTGCGCTTTTTCCCCGGCGGAAAATTTCATTGATTCGATGAGCTGACCCGGGTTCGTTTCGCCTAAGGGAAAGGGATAATCGGAGCCGAATGCGACCCGTTGCGGGCCGAAGAGTTTGAGCAATAGTCGGAGCGCGTCGGCGTCGTGCACGAGCGAATCGACATAGAACCGCGCGGGTGTGCTGTCGTGCGCGAGATATTCTCTCGGATTTGTGTTGTTCTCCGTCGCGACCAAATCTGGCCGCACATGGAAGGCGTGTTCGATACGGCCGATGGTAAATGGAAACGCGCCGCCGCCATGAGCAAACGCGACGCGCAGTTTCGGGAAGCGCTCGAACACGCCGCCGAAAATCATCGAGCAAATCGCAAGACAAGTTTCCGCCGGCATGCCGACCAACCAGGGCAACCAGTATTTCGGCATGCGTTCCTTGCCGAGCATGTCCCAAGGGTGAACAAAGATCGCCGCGTCGAGTTCCTGAGCGGCGCTCCAGACAGGCTGAAACGATGCATTGTCGAGATTCAAAGTATCGATGCGTCCGGAATGCAGATTGGCATCCACGTGGGTGCCGATCTCCGCGCCGCGCAGGCCGAGTTCGCGAACGCACCGTTCCAGTTCACCTGCGGCGAGATCGGGATCCTGCATGGGAATGGTTCCCAAGCCCGTGAATCGCTTCGGGTGATCGCGAACAACTTCGGCGATGTGGTCGTTCAATCGCCGGCAAAGCTCCAGCGCATCAGCCGGTTTCGCCCAGTAGCTAAACATCACTGGAACAGTCGAGAGCACCTGCATGGAAACGCCGTCGCGATCGCAGTCTTCGATACGTCGCTTTGGATCCCATACGTTATCAGTGATTTCGCGAAAGACGCGGTCGCCGATCATCATCCGCGCGGAGCACGGCTTGTAGTGATCCAGCCTGACGAAGCCGCCGTAGCCGTATTTCGCGTCGAGATCAGGCCAATCGCGCGGCAGAATGTGGGTGTGCAGATCGATTTTCGTCATGTCGTAGCGTCGGCTGTCTCAGCGGAGTTTATGCGCTGAGGACAGCGCACACTACAGCGATTTTACCGGCTCTGGCTTTTGAACTTTCGCTCCGCATTTCTTGCAGATGCGGCGCGCGTCGTCGTTCCAGAAATCGAGCATTGCCTGGCTGAAATGCTCGACGATATCTGCGCAATCGAAGTGGATGTCTTCCACCAGCGCTCCGCAATTTTCGCAGTAGAAAATCACGTGCTCTTTTTCCCCAGGCGGGCGCCGCCGCTCCACTACCACGCCGATAGTGCCTGGCGGCCGCTGCGGCGAGTGCGGCACATTTGGCGGAATGAAGAACGTCTCGCCCTCGCGCACAATGTGATCCACAATGCGGTCGCCCTCGCGGACGCGCACCTTGATATCGCCCTTCAGTTGGTAGAAGTACTCCTCCGAATCGACCAGATGAAAATCGTTCCGCGCGTTCGGCCCTTTGATGACCATTACGAAAAAGTCACGGCCGTCGTAAAGATAACGGTTGCTTACCGGCGGCTTGAATTTGTCGGCGTTCTCTTCGATCCAGTTTTTTAGATTAATCGGCGGTGCCACTGTCGTCATACCCTGAGCGTATTTCCGCCCATGTGAAGCGTCAAACCGCTCCGTCTTCAGCAGAAGGAAAGCTCCGCTCTGCGCTCCGCTCGGCTATCTGGACGCCGCCGATTTCAGCGTCGGGATTCCCTGAGCCGCCATGAATTTTCCGACCTCGCCGGCGATTGCTTTGGCGACCTTTTTCGCTTCTCGTTCCGGCTCGCGCTTGCTCATGACGAATTTGGCTGCGGCGACGTAAGGATTTTTCGTTACCACTGCGCCGGGCAGGTGCCCGCTTGCACCTTTGCTGTCAAAGGTGAGAAATGGCGTGTCCATATCCGCGCCGGCATATACCCGTGCGCGCACCTCCAACTGGCTCTGTCCCGCGCCGAAACCAACACCCGCCTGCAAGGCGCGATTGCCCGTGTCCACCTCAACGAATTCACCGGTGACAACCCAACAATCTCGCGAAGCGCGGACGCCGTCGCCATTTTGAGCCGGCGCGACTGACTTGCTTAAATCTTCGATCAGGGCTTGCTGCAGGATGTCGGGAACTTTTGCGAGCGTGTCCTCCTGTTGCTGTTGGCGATGGCGGCCGATGACTGTGTTCTCCTCGCCGCCGCGCAACCTGGCGAGCAAGTGAGGCCGCTCACTTGTAGTAGCGTCCCCGGATGCGGCCACGGTGTTGCTGATATTAAAACTCCTGACATAAGTCACACTGGGCCGTTTGAGCGCTGGCGCGGCCGAGGAATTGGTTTCGACGTCGCTGACTTTTGCGGGTGTCAGCGCGGCAAGAATAAAGCCAGGCACGATAGCGATGAAAGAAACGTTGATCATAGAAGACACTCTTGATTTTCAGCCCATCAAAGCCATCGATTTCAGTCAACTTTAATTCCTGCAAATGTTGCCCTTGGGCGGATGAGATTTTTTTCCGTCGATAAAATGAAAGCCGTTTCAACCCTGAAAGACACGTGTGCCGCGCCTCGCGCGTCACTTCACTAGGCGGCCGTGAGCCTGGTCAGAATCGACTTTCAAGTTGAAGCGGGCTTAACCACCGCGCATAAGTATCGGCTTCCATGGACGCTCGCCTTTTATTCCAAGCTGCTGGCGCGAGTCTTGTTGCGCTGATTATTTGCAGTTGCGAAGAGTACCCAGCGCCGTATGAGGCGGGTTTTTATCCGCGCGCCACTCCTGCGGGATGGTGGAACGACGAAGGCGCTTCCGGCTCGGCCAAGATCGTCGTGCACATCGGCGAACAAAAGGCTTACTTTTACAAAGGCAGAACCTTGGTCGGCGAATCGACCGTTTCCACGGGCAAACCCGGTTTTTCCACACCGCCGGGTCACTACACGGTGCTCTCGAAGGACGCCGGCCATGTTTCAGCTGTGTTCGGCGATTACGTGGATGACTACGGCAACGTGGTGAAATCAAATATCGATTCACGGAAGGATTCCCGCCCGAAAGGGACGCATTTTGATGGCGCCCGAATGCCGTATGCGATGTTCTTTAGAAGTGGTTACGCAATGCACCAGGGCTACGTTCCTCCCTTTGCCGCCTCGCACGGGTGCATCCGTCTGCCAGGACACATGGCGGTAAGATTTTTCGAAAACGCTCCAGTTGGCACGCCGGTAACCGTGACAGAGTAAGCGCGCGCCGGAGTCATTCCACGGCGCGCGCCATCCAAACGAGGTTTGTGCTACAATAACGTGACGGCATGAAAGGAAGCATTATCGACGATCGACGCGCCACCGCGGTGCATATGAGCGCTGAAGAACTGCAACGCTATTCGCGCCATCTCATCATGCCCGAAGTCACTGCCGAGGGACAGAAGCGACTAAAAGTCGCGCGCGCTTTGTGCATTGGCGCCGGTGGACTCGGGTCCCCGGCCGCGCTTTACCTTGCGGCAGCTGGCATGGGGACAATTGGAATTGTCGATTTCGACAATGTCGATCTCTCGAATTTGCAACGGCAAATTCTTCACGGCACAAAGGACATCGGCCGTGGCAAACTGGAATCGGCGCGGGATCGCCTGCGGGACATGAATCCGGAGATCGAAATCGAGTTGCACAACTGCCGTTTCTCCAGCGAGAACGCTTCTCAAATTGTGTGTGACTACGACATCGTTGTGGATGGGTCGGATAATTTCGCCACGCGCTACCTGTCCAATGACGTCTGCGTTTTCGAGCGGAAGCCAAATGTGTACGGGTCCGTATTTCGCTTCGAAGGACAAACAACGGTGTTTGCGCCTCACCTGGGCGGGCCGTGTTATCGTTGCCTTTTTCCGGAACCGCCGCCGCCAGATTCAGTTCCAAACTGCGCGCAGGCGGGCGTGCTCGGCGTTTTACCCGGCATCATCGGGATGCTGCAGGCGATTGAAACCATCAAGCTGATCGTGGGCATCGGCGAGCCGCTCATTGGACGGCTGCTTCACTTCGACGCGCTCAAGATCAAATTTCGAGAGCTAAATCTGCGGCGCGATCCTCGATGTCCTGTTTGCGGGGAAACTCCAACCATCTTTTCGCCGATTGATTACGATCAGTTTTGCGGCGCGCGCGAAGAGCAGTCGGTTCCCGCAATGTCGGTGCACGAACTGAAGCAGAAGATGGATGCGCGCGAACCATTCGAGTTAATCGACGTGCGCGAGCCATTCGAATATGAAATTGCGCGGATCGATGGCGCGAAGTTGATCCCGCTGGGTGAAATTGGGGAACGCCTGGACGAGATACAGCGCGAGCAGCCGATCGTTGTCCATTGTCACAGCGGCCAGCGCAGCGCGCAGGCGGTGCGATTGCTCCAGCAACGAGGCTTTAACAACGTCTGCAATCTCGAAGGCGGAATCGATGCCTGGTCGGATCACATCGATCCCAGCGTCCCGAAATACTAGCGTAAACCAATCCCCGCGAATAGCCGGACGGGTTCGCTCCAAACTTAAATGCCTAAAGCAGTCAAGTTCCAAGTGGCGCATCGAGAATCGAGTCAAGACGCCACCGTTTCAGCGTCAACTTTTTAGAACCTCAGCCAGTTGTTTGGCACTGGGGACGCCCCGCCATTGCGCCAGCAATTCGCCGGTTCGCCCGAAAACGAAGACGCAAAAATCCATTGCTCCGGACGGCTCGCCTAACTGCAACGATACGGTTCCATCGAAATCGGTCACCACGAACATGTCTGCGTGCGCGTCGCGCGAAATTTTCATCGCGTCATATCGCGCTTGAAGGCGGTTTGCTTCCTGGTTGGCTCGGTGCCTTATCACCATCGTGGCAATCTTGCGTCCGATCACCCTGTGCCTGCCGGTGAAATGGATGACGGTAATCATTCGGTAATTCGGGTTGCCCAGACAATAATCCGGAACACGGTCACCCGCCGTGCGCGCCTTCTCCCAATCAGCTGCTGTCGTCAACACCAGGATCGTTACATGCCCGTCAGCGGTGGAGAGTTTATCGCCTTTGATATCGACAAAGCTAATCGAGTAGGTCGCGCCGCTGGAAAGTGTCGCGCGCAGCCCGGCAGCGGGAAGCAATGCCGCCATTGCCGCGAAGAAAAAAATTTGAAGTGCGCGCCGCTTCACAAGTAAGCAAATTGGCGAGATGTCGTCTGCTGCCAACTTTGGTGCTCGATCTCATGTCGCGTTTGGATGGCTCCGAACGAGACCTGTTGCCTGCTTTTGGCTATCAATGTTTTTCCTTTGTTTACCTGGATGCGAACGGGTAGGCAGCTCGCGCTACGCGCAGTTGATGCAGGATGCAGACAGCAAATCAGCCCGGGGAGATTTCGCCCGAGCCATTAACCTGTATGAAGCCGCGCTCGACGACAGTCCACGTTCTGCTGAGGTGCACTACAAGCTGGCTCTTCTTTATGACGATAAACTCAACGATCCCGTCAGCGCGCTGCATCACTTCAAGCGTTGTCTTGCATTGAGCCCAAACGGGCCTCATGCAAATGAGGTCAAGAATTCCATCAAACGCGATGAAATCGCCGCGCTCACGGTGTTGTCCGGCGATTCCGTGATCACCCGATCGGAAGCGGCGCGGTTGCGCAATGAAAATCTCATGCTGCACAAAGAGCTGGAAACGCGCAGAGCGTCTTTACGAAGTGCCCCGGAGAAATCGCAGGCGGGCGACGCGGACTCAAAAAAAATTGCTTCCAAGGAAAACGATCAAACCTATGTCGTCCAGCCGGGCGACACGCTCTTTTCGATTTCGCGAAAATTTTATAATTCACCGAAGCGCTGGAAAGAAATACTCCAGGCAAACAAAAAGAGCATTCGCGATCCGAAAGACCTCACCGTCGGCCAGACATTGGTGATTCCGTAGAAGTTTTAAGTTTTAAGTCCCAGGCATTGCCCGCGTGCTGCTCTTTACTTAAAGCTTAACACTTCAAGCTTAAGACTGCCCTATTCCGAGCAACTCGCGTTGCCATGGAACCAACAAGGCCGCTGCGGGCGATCGATCGGTGACGATCGTCTCGAGCGTGCCGCGCGACGCGATAAAGGATGGGTCCAGCCCCAGTTCCTTAGCTGACTTGTCCCGCCGGCGGCGCAGTTGCTCTGCGCGGCGAATTGTCTCGGCAGTTGGTCGAGTCACAGAGCGACGACGCATCCGCGCCCACTCCGATTCCGGCGAATCCAGCGCAAGTTTTGCAGCCTCATTGAACGTCCGCCTGCGGCGAGCGGAGAAATGTTCGTGATCGAACACACGTCCTGAAGCAAAATCGGTTGCTGCCTTCAAAAGCTCCTCATTCCGCAAAATATGAAATGGTGGTCGATCTACCATTTCCGCTTCTCTCTCTCGCCACTGCCAAAGCGCGCGAAGCACAGTAGCGGCGCGCCGGTCAAGCGCGCCGGCACCGGGGATGCGCCAAAGTTAGTTCATCCTGGCTGCGTGTGCGTGCCGTGGCCGCCTGCTCGATCGCGCGTTGACAAGATTGCCGAAACCAATCGAGGCGCTGATGGCGATCCAGCTCTGTCTCCAACCTTTTGGCAAGCGGCAGAAGATAATGCACGTCGTTGAGCGCGTATTCCGCCATGCGCGCCGGCAAAGGCCGCTTCGCCCAATTGGCTTTTTGCGAACCTTTCGGAAGCTCGGTTCCGAAGTAGCGCTTCACCAGCGCACGCAGGCTGAACTCGCGGATGCCGAGCAGCCGCGCCGCGACGACTGTATCGAAGATTTTGCGCGCGATGAAATTCAAGCCGCGGCGGAGCATTCGCAGATCGTAGTCGGCCCCATGCAAGACAATTTCTCTAGCCTCCAGCGCCCGGCGCAAAGGCTCCAGATCGAGATCACGCAGCGGATCGACAATGAAATCACGCTGTAGCCGAGATCGGCGATCCCGCTCCATTCCGAGCCCATGCTGCTTCCGGCCGGCCTCAACAATGCCGGTTACCGCGGGCACACTGATCTGAATCAGGCAAAGTTTCTCACGATAGGAATGCAGGCTGTCTGCTTCGGTGTCGAGCGCGATGCGATCGGCGGCTTCAATTTGCGGAATCAGCTCGGCCAGTTGCCCACGAGTCGCGATCAGACGTCCTGCCAATGACGGATGTCGAATGTCGAATGTCGAAGGAATGACGAAATCCGAATGATGATAAGCTCGCCGCAAGAGTTGTTTCGTCATTTTGGCATTCCGGCTTCTTTCGGCACTCGCCATTTTCTGGAAATCATCTCAAACCGCTAAGCAACAATTCCGCGTTCGTTTTGGTCGCGTGCAAATTGTCGATCAGTTTTTCCATCGCTTCGAGCGGGGGAAGGGCCGCCATGGTTTTGCGCAACATCAGCACTCGTTCCCATTCATCAGGATGATAGAGCAACTCCTCGCGTCTCGTAGCCGAGAGCAACGGATGGATCGCCGGATAAATCCTTTTCTCCTGCAACGCACGATCGAGATGCAACTCCATGTTGCCGGTGCCCTTGAATTCTTCGAAAATCACTTCGTCCATTCTGCTGCCGGTTTCAGTCAAGGCAGTCGCGCGCACCGTCAGGCTGCCGCCTTCTTCTACGTTTCGGGCCGAGCCGAAAAATTTCTTCGGCTTAATGAGCGCTTTCGCTTCGACGCCCCCGGACATGATGCGGCCGCGGCCGGGCTCCAGATTGTTGTAACCGCGTGAAAGTCGCGTGAGGCTGTCGAGCAAGAGCACTACGTCATGTTTCAATTCCAGGAGACGTTTGGCGCGTTCCAGCACCATCTCGGCGACCTGCACGTGCCGGTACACGCTTTCGTCGAAATTGGAATGATAAATCTGGCAGTCGATCTCCCGTTGCAAATCCGTCACTTCTTCCGGGCGCTCGTCCACCAAAAGTAAAATGAGCACAATTTCCGGGTGATTCACTCGGATGGCTTTGGCAATTTCCTTGAGCAGGATGGTCTTCCCCACTCGGGGCGGGGCGACGATAAGCCCGCGTTGTCCACGGCCAAGGGGCGCCAGCAAGTCCACCGCACGCATCGCGATGGAGTTCGTCTTTGGATTTTCCAGGATAATTCTGCCCTGCGGAAACTGCGGCGTCAGTTTGTCAAAGTGCGGCGGTTCTTGCCACTCTTCAGCAGGCTGTCCTTCGATTTGAGTAACCTTGTCGAGAGAGAAAAACTTCTCGCGCTGGACCGGCAGTCGTACAGTGCCGGCGACCTTTTGCCCGGAGCGAAGGTGACATTGTTCGATGAGGCTGCGCGAAACAGCCACATCTTCGGGTACAGGCAAAAAATTCAATTTCGGCCAGCGCAACATCGCAAAGGAATCGCTTACCTGGTCGAGGAAAGCTTCCGCGGTGACAGTTGCGCGACCGGCTAACGCTGCGCGGACAACATCGAGAATGTGTTGATGTCGCGAGCGCGCCGGATGCAGATGCAAATCCAGATCGCGCGCCAATGCTTTCAGCTTTTTGTCCGAAAACTCTTGCATCTCATTCAAATCGAGCGAGCGCGCTGTAGCCGGGATCGTTGATCCCGGCATCTCCGCTACCGTTTCGGCTGTGGCCGCGGTGGTGTCGGCCCTACCTTGCCTCTGTGCAGCCGATTCTCCTGAGTCAACAGCTTCCGTCTCTGAAATCGATCCGTTTATCTTTTCGTCCATGATTGCTGCTGCCATAGTGCGACGAGAAACCGCGCCTCTTCGAGAAGTGGCCCTCGATCGCCGTTATTCCAAACGACGTGATCTGCGCATCGGATTTTTTCCTCGAGTGGCATTTGTGAGTTAATCATTTGTTCGGCTTCGACGGCTTCGAGCGACATCCGTTCT
Source organism: Verrucomicrobiota bacterium (assembly GCA_003219335.1). Lineage (GTDB taxonomy): Bacteria > Verrucomicrobiota > Verrucomicrobiia > Chthoniobacterales > UBA10450 > Udaeobacter. Next base: position 11,098 of record QHOF01000096.1, read on the forward strand.
GCCAGCCGTTTCAGTTGCACCTTGAACGAACAGGCCACCACAACCACTCGGTCGCACAATGTTTCACCTCCGGTTTCATAAAGAAGTGGAATGTCAGCAAAGAAAAAATCGGGAGAATTGCGATGCTTTTTCGCCTCCACCCTCCATTGGCGGCGAATCCGCGGGTGGAGGATCTGCTCAAGCGCGCGTCTCTTGGTTGCGTCGCGGAATATTATCGCCCGAAGCTTCGTTCGATTCAAGTCTCTCCCGCGCAAAAAAACTTCGTCGCCAAATCTTCCTCGAATTTCTTGTTTCACCTCTGGAAGCTCGACAAGAGCGTGCGCTGCCTGATCGGCGTTGAAGAATTTCGCTGCGGGAATGATCTCGCGGAGACATTCGCAAAACGTGCTTTTGCCCGTGGAAATTCCCCCGGTGATTCCGATTGCAGGCATTTGCGAACCTCACCGGGGCGTGATGCCTTCGGCAAGATCGACATGAAAAGTTTGCTTCACTTTGGTCGTGCCGAAGGTTAGCTCCGCGGTGTAATCTCCTGCGGGGACAAACCGTTTCGCGTCCTCGCCACCGTATTCCGCCCTGAAGTCTGTGGTCGGACGCAAATCCCAATTCAGCCGAGTAAAACCGGGCGTGCCGGGTGCTTCGAGATTCGCCACCGGTTCGCCAGTGGATTTCGTAACGACGATTTTGATTTCGTCGCCCGTAAATTCCCGCACCCAAACCGTAAACAACGCGCCCTCGGCCGGGTTTTCACCGCGGTAAACTCCTTTGCCATTCGAGTCCGCAAATCCAGGTTGCAGATACCTGGCAGTGACGGAACGCACACTGAACAAGTGGGCCGGCTTCGAAGCAATCTCCGAAGTGAAATCCCGAAACGGAACGCTGTCATCGAGAATGGCAATGCTTCGCCCGTGCATCGCAATGACCAGATCCGACGTGCGCGGATGAATCTGTATGTCATCCACCCGCACCGACGGGATATCGCCAATGCGCACCCAGTGGCCGCCTTGATCAAAGGACGCGAACACTCCGAAGTGCGTACCCGCGTAAAGCAGTTTCGGATTCACCGGGTCTTCGCGCACCGCCTCGACGGGGTCTCCCGGCGGAAGATCGCCGGTGACCGATTGCCACGTTTTGCCCAAATCAGCCGTACGCAGGATCGAGGGGCGATCATCACCGAGGCGATAAGCATTGGTTGCGATGTACGCCTTCGCGTCCAGGTGAGAAGGTTCGATTCGCGACACCCACTGGCCACGCGCTGGCTCAGGCAAATTGTTCGTCAATTCCGTCCACTTACCGCCTTCGTTTTCTGTGACCCAAAGGCGGCCGTCATCTGTGCCCGCCCATAGCAGCCCCGCGCGCTTGGGTGATTCGGCCAGCGAAAACACGGTGCCGTAACTTTCTGCGCCGCTCCCGGCGGCAGTCGTGCGTCCCGGCTCGTTGCGTGTCAGATCGGGACTGATCACCGAATATTTTTCCATGCGATCGGTTAACCGGAATACGCAGTTGCCGCCCAAATAAATCACGCCCGGTTTATGGCGGCTCATGATCATCGGCGAATTCCAGTTGAAGCGATAACGCGGCTGGCCCTCAGACGGTTCGGGGCGCAAGCGCCAAATCTCACCGTTTCGCAAATTGATCCGGTGCACTTCGCCTTGCTGGCTTTCGGCATAAAATGTGTCGCGATCTGTCGGATCAAACAGCACGTAAAAGCCGTCGCCGCCTGCGAGCGCGGTCCAGTCACAATTGCGAATCCCTTCCTTGCTTTGCACGCCGCTGGGCCCCACCCAGTTTTCATTATCCTGGAGGCCGCCGGCGATTCGGAAATACGGCTGCGTGTCGTCGAGCGAGATCCGATAAAATTCGCCAGAGGGAATTTTGTTTAGATGGTCCCAATTTTTCCCGCCGGCAAAGCTTTGATACGCACCGCCATCCGTTCCGAGCAGCACACGCTGGCAAACTTGCGGTTTCGGTCCCGCGGTCGCTGGATTTTTCTCTTCAGGCTTGGGTGGTTTCGGCGGCGGCACAGTGCCTGGCTGGATCGCCATCGCGTGGTCATCGGGATGAGTTTTTTCGCTTAGATCCTCACGAAAGTTTTTTCCGCTATCATCCGACACCAGCAACGCGAACCCGGGAAGATAAACGCGCTGGTTGTTTGCGGGGTCGATGCGAATCTGGCTGAAATAAAACGGGCGCGGGTCCATGGCGTTCATGCGCATCCATTTTTCGCCGCCATCCTCAGATCGAAAAACACCGCCGCTTTTGCTACGCAGATCGTCCAGCTTTCCGAATCCGCCCTCGTAACTTTGCACCACCGCCATGACGATCTTTGGATTACTCGCGCTGATCGCCAGGCCAATGCGCCCGGTTTGCCCAGGCAGACCGCCGCCGAGTTTCTTCCAAGTCGCGCCGCCATCGGTGCTTTTGAAAATCCCGCCCACATCTTCGCCGCCGCTCAGGCTTGGGCCGGAAGTGAAACTCCAAGGCGTGCGTTGTCGCGCATAAAGCGCAGCGTAAACAATCTGGGGGTTCGACGGATCAAGCAGCACATCGCCGCAACCCGTGCGCGCGTCGTGCGGAGCAGGTGCGTGCAAGATCAGTTTCCAAGTCTTGCCCGCATCAGTTGTTTTGAATAGCCCGCGTTCGCCGCCGTCTTTCCACAAGTCCCCCACTGCCGCGATGTACGCTACCTCCAGTTTCTTTGGATCGACAACGATGCGCGCGATGGCGCGGCTCTCTTTCAGCCCGCCATTTTGCCACGTTGCACCGCCATCAGTCGATCGATAGACGCCGTCGCCCCAATCGGACGAATTCCGATCATTGGCCTCGCCGGTTCCCACCCAGACGACCTCAGAATTAGAAGGCGCAACGGCGATTGCGCCGATGGAAAGCATCGGTTGTTTGTCGAAAATCGGCTCGAACGTCACGCCGTTGTCATTCGTTTTGAAAACGCCCCCGTGCGCGAGCCCAACGTAAAAAACAAATGGATTATGCGGATCAATTGCGATGTCGGACACGCGACCGCCCATCACCGCAGGGCCGATCGAGCGCGCTTTCAGATTTTTGAAAAGCGCATCCGTAAGCTGCGGCGTGGACGGCGAAGGAGTTGAAGCTGGCGCGGGCGATGATGGCGTTGCGCTTGCGGGTGGGGTCGCTGTTGCCGCGCTTTGCGGAGAAGGCGAAAGCGTTTCCTGAGCAGGCAGATTAACAATCGAAAATAAAAAAGCGCAGCAGCATAGAAGTCGAGTCGTCATGAGGAGGTTATAATCGCGTTCTACGCTTGGAGGGCAAGCGCGTTACCATCGCGTCGAAATACCCAAGGACGCTGTGTATAAGGCGCACGGTTTGCGGTGCGCGGAATCGTTGTAAGGTTGTAACTCTTGTAGCTTTTTTAACTTCCTTTATGACCGAACAAGTTTTGGCAGGAAAAGTTGGCCTCGTGTTTGGTGTGGCAAACAAACGCAGCATCGCCTGGGCAATCGCAAAGGCGTGGGCTGCAGCCGGCGCGCGTTTGATTTTCAATTACCAGGGGGAACGCCTGAAAGAGAATGTCGAGGAACTAATTGCTGAATTCGGAGAAAAAACTCCGCTGTTTCCCTGCGACGTTTCCAGCGACGAGGAGATCAAAGCATTTTTCGAAAACGTGCGCGGAGAGACCGATCGCGTTGATTTGCTGTTGCACTCTATTGCGTTCGCGCCGACAGAAGCGTTGGAAGGCGATTTCATAAGTACCACGCGCGAAGCGTTCCGCGTTGCACACGACATCAGCGCCTACTCGCTGGTAGCGATCGCGCGGGAAGCATCGTTGCTGATGACCAACGGCGGGAGCATCGTATCGATGACTTACTACGGCTCGGAAAAAGTGGTGCCGCGTTACAACGTGATGGGCGTGGCCAAGGCGAGCCTTGAAGCGAGCGCGCGTTATCTCGCCTACGATCTCGGCCCGAAAAAAATCCGGGTAAACTGCATTTCCGCCGGACCGGTTCAGACTCTAGCCGCCCGCGGCATCAGCGGGTTTACCTCGATGTTAAAACACTATCAGGAGCGCGCGCCGTTGAAACGCAGTTGCGATCCCGCCGAGTTGGGGGCCACCGGAGTTTTCCTCGCCAGCGATGGAGCCGCGGCAATCACTGGCCAAGTCATTTATGTCGATGGCGGTTACCAAATAATGGGCATGTGATCAGTTCTCCCGCTTCCGCTCTTGCTCATGCTCATGGTCGGCGGTCACGCCCTAACCATCACACTCGTAAGACACATGATTGCGCGTATTTGGCACGGGTGGACGAAACGCGCGGACGCGAAGGCATACAAAGAAATGCTGCGTGATGAAATTTCTCCGAGCATCGCGGAGCGAAGGATCAACGGCTACCGTAGCGCCGAATTGTTCATCCGTGACAACCGCGAACTCGAGTTCGTCACACCATTACGGCTGGGTAGCTCAGTCGGCAGAGCAGTGGACTGAAAAACCACGTGTCGGCGATTCGATTCCGCCCCCAGCCATTCCCTCGTTTTTGAGAGGTAAAATACGAACGAAAATCGCGTTGGCTAGCACCGAAGCCTAACGGGTCAGATATTGGCCATTTAGTGGTGGATTCCGCCAAGTTCGCGGCGTGTTCCGCTCCAACCAGGAGTGAGCACGCATTTCGGGCTCAGCCCGAACGTCAAAAGGAATAGCCGCGCAGCCTCAGAACATGACCACGACATCCACCGCAGCGGTGAACATGTCTCGGTCGGATGAGTCATTCAAGGGGTCGGTGCCGTTGAGCGAGCGATCGTAGCGAATCTCCGGTCGAATCATCAGGCCTGTCAGCGGCGCAGGTACCCTTGGCTTGATTGTTAGGCCGGCGGTGATGGCGCCGTAAGTGGTGCGGCCACCACCGACCGTCCGCGGATCGAAGACGCTGTCATCGCCACGCTCGAAATGTATGAAATCGTTGTTGGACGCGAACTGCGCGACGAAAAATCCATCGGCGTCACGCCAGACTTCGCCGCGGATGCCAACAGTGCAGCAATCATTAATTGCGTAGGTCAGAAACTGCGCAATTCCATATCCCTTTGCGTTAACAGACTCTTCATAAGCAAAGTTGATGTCGGTAATACTAGTCAGTTTGTCAGTAATTTTCCAAGTGGTGACTATGTCACTGAGGTAACGCTCGTCGTGATTGTCGCGGGGATCCTCGGGCCCGGCATGAAGCTTCGCCACACAGCACGCTTTTCCCTTGCAGCAATTCATCATGGCCCCTCCGTAGAATGAGACAGAGTCATTATTATCCTCCAATGCCACATTGACTCCCCGATCGATGCCGGCGTAGAGGTCGAGTTCGGGCACTGCGTGTAGAGTCAGTAGTGCGCCAGTGCCGTAAAACGGACAGCCGAAATTAAAAATGTAGTCACGCGAGTAGAACACGTTGTAGCGCGGATCACTCATGTCCGCGCCCAAGCAAGTCATAAACTCGCCCAGCTTGACATCCAGCCCTCCCGTGGTGCCCGACATGGGGAAATGCGCCAGGAACCAAGCCTCCGGGGTGTCCGGTTGTATCAGGGCGTCAGTAACCAGGTCGAAAAGGCCGATGGATTTCAGATAGCGCGTGTCGCTGCCGTAGAGAAACTGGATCCTGAACGCCCAATCGAACCGATCAGCCATGTTCGGGTCGAGGCCGCGTTCGGCGCCGAGGACAAATTGATTGAGGAGCGGTTCATTTGAGCGATCGTCAAGAAGGCGACCGAAGTTTTGGTTGTCGTTAGGGAAGGCAAAGTTGCCGGTGATGCCGGCCTCAATCCAGCCATAAAGTCTAAAACCGGGCTGGGGCGACATCATTTCCATCATTCCCGTCATCGCCATTGATTGCGCCGGCTTTCTCATAGCCATTTCGTCAGCGGAAGCGTTTTTCACTGACGGCGTCACTGTCAGAACAAGACTCAGAGTTAGAATCGGTCTCATGAGTTCGAATAGCTGGAAACAACGAGCGGTTTGGTTCTGCAGCAGCAGGTCAGATGTGGATCTTACCAGCTCGATTCAGGCGCCATTTCCACCCAGCGACCGACCGGCAAAGTGCATCGTCTGAAGAATGTCAGTGCGGAGGCTCAGGAAATCCGGGCTGCTGCGGTCGCGTGGCCGGTCCATCTTAACTGGAATGATCTGCTCGATCGTGCCTGGACGCGGTGTCATGATAACGATGCGGTCGCTCATGTAGATAGCTTCGTCAATGTCATGAGTAACCAGCAGCATGGTCGTGCGGTGGGCCTGCCAGAGGCGCAGCACTTCATCCTGCATACGAATGCGGGTAAAGGCATCGAGCGCGCCGAGTGGTTCGTCGAGCAGGAGCACTTTGGGATGATTAATCATCGCCCGCGCCAGCGCGACGCGCTGGGCCATACCTCCCGAGAGATGATGCGGGAAGGCATCAGCAAACCCTTCCAGACCTACCAGGCGCATGAATTTATCGACCTGACCCCGTTCTTGTTTCAGCACACCGCGCGCGACGAGGCCGGCTTCGATGTTGCGCCGCACGGTGAGCCACGGAAAAAGATTCGGATCTTGAAAGACAAGGCCGCGCTCTGCGCTTGGCGCGGTGATTGGCTCGTCGCCTACCAAGACGTCGCCCTCGGTCGGAAGAATAAGACCGGCGATGAGACGCAGTAGAGTTGACTTCCCGCAACCGCTGGGACCCACCATCGATACGAGCTCCCCGGCCGAGACGAAGAGCGACACCCTGTCCAAAGCGAGTGCGCCCACCGCTGCGCCATTAACGGCGGCAAAGTATTTGCTCACTCCGCGGACGCGCAGGGAAGAAGCTTCGGCCACGGCATGTTCGATCATCGGGGTTACCATTTGATAACTCCTTTTTGCCAGACAAGCACGCGGTCGCGCACCTTAAAGAGCACTGTCATGATGGTAGAGAAAAATGCTGCCATGATAATAAGCGCGCCATAAACCTTTCCATATTCGGCCCATCCCTGCGCCCAGCTCACATACCATCCGAGGCCAGACTTAACACCGACGTTCTCAGCTACGACCAGAGTTAGGAATGAAGTGCCCAAGCCCATGAACAGTCCGATAAAGATATTCGGCATCGCAGCCGGGATGGCGACTCGGAAGACGAGGTAGAGGCGGTTCGCGCCTAGGGTGCGGGCGACATCGAGGTAAGAGGCGCGAGTGCTTGAAATGCCGGAGGAAGTGAGCATCGTCACCGGGAACCAAACGGCCAGCGAAATCAAGCCGACTGCGGAGAGCAGTGCGGAAGGCGCGACTACCATCGCCAGTGGAATCCAGGCGGTTGCGGGAATAGGTCCAATGATTTTTAGCAATGGCATTCCCCAGTAACGAGCGTGAGGAAACCAGCCGATAGTAACGCCCGTCACCAAGGCAATTATTACACCGATTAAGTAACCGCTCGTCAACAAGATCAGCGAATGCCAGGTGCTGTCGAAGAGAAGCTTGTAGTCGCTCACCATGCTTCCGAACACTCCTTCAGGACCCGGAAAGTAGGGTAGTGGTAGCAATCCCAGGCATGAAGTCGCCAGCTCCCAGATACCAGCGGTCATCGTTGCGATGCCAAGCATGGGACA
>QHOF01000507.1:0-3439 GCA_003219335.1 Verrucomicrobiota bacterium
CACGGCATGTCATGGAAAGACAGGAAACGGTGATGGACCTGACGCAGCGGATCTCGGAATTCATCCGGCCAAACTCTCTGATCCGGCGATGCGAGAAGAAACAGATGGTGGGCTCTTCTGGAAAATCACCGTCGGCAAAAAGCCAATGCCGGGTTATGGCACGCGACTATCGCCGACCGATCGCTGGAATGTGATCAACTATCTCCGAACACTTGCCAACAGATAACCAAAAAATGAAGATCCATGGTTGTTTTCTAGCAGCGCTTATTCAAGCCGCTCTCCTAACAATCGCGTCTCCGGCAGCTCGCGCTCAGGAACCGACAACAGACGGATACGTCACCAGAAAAGAATATGAGGAGCTTAAAGCCCAGATGCTGGCGATGAAGAAAGAACTGGAGGCTCTTAAAAAAGAAAAAGGAGAGGTATCAAAGCAAGAGAGCCTCGAAAGTCATGCCGTTGCGGACGTACAAAAACAAGTCGCTCCAAAGCAACAGAACGCCGAAAGCCAAACCGCCGGGGACATGCATAAGGAGGTTACCGCAGAAGCCGCGCCTTCGCTCGCCGAACTGGAAGCATCATTGCTCGGCACGACCAAATTCCTCCTCGCAGGCTGGGCCGAAGCTATGTACGAGCAGCGCAACGGCCAGGTGTCCACGTTTTCGGCTTCTTTTAACCCTATCTTCCTCTGGGAATTGACGCCCAGAATTTTATTCGACGGCCGGCTGGAGATCGAGCCCAGTGGCGGCGGCACTAATGTGAACCTTGTGAATGCCCAGATCTCGTATCTTCTCAACGATTACATAGCCTTCGGCGTCGGACAATTCTTCAGTCCCAGCAATGTTTTCGTCGAACGCTTCGAGCCGCAATGGATCAACAAACTGCCTGACCGCCCGCTTGGCGTTTACCACGGTGTCCTGCCAAACATATCAGTCGGTGCCCAAGTGCGCGGGGGATTTCCGATTGGCCCGACTCGTGCGGATTACGCCTTTTATGTTTCCAACGGTCCTACCCTCAGTACGTTTGATGCTCGCACCGCGGGCACGCTAGACTTTAACAGCTACACCGATAACAACGACGACAAGGCAATTGGTGGCCGAGTTGGTTTTCTCCCAATCCCAGGAGTCGAGGTGGGTTATGGTTTTGAAACCTCGAAACCCGGCTTCCAAGGAACCACCTTCGCTGACCTTCGTGCCTTGGTTCAATCTGTTGATTTGGAGATGACTCGCGACTCCGATCTGCTAAAAGGCCGCATCAACCTGGATGCACAGTATGCCTGGAGCAAAGTCGATCACGCGGTCTATGACCCTGATGGCTCACTGGGGTTTGGCCCGCTTCCGTTGACAGCCAAGCGCGATGGCGGTTACGCGGAGATCGCGTATCGGCCTACCAAACTGGACGTCGATTTCCTCAGGAACCTCGAAATGATTTTCCGCTGGGATCATCTCAGCCGTGCTCCAAGCGGGCTCGGCGATCCGGAGGAAGACCGTTGGACGCTTGGCCTGGATTATTGGCTCAGCCCCAGCACTGTCATCAAAGCCGCATATGAATGGGATAAGCCGAAGGGCGAGCGCAATAAAAACGCTCTGTTTTTTCAAACGGCTATGGGTTTCTGAGCGGAAAGAATCATATGAGTCCAAAAATAAATCGCAGCCGCCTCTTAAAGTGCTCACTCGCGGTCTCCTCACAGCTTTGCTCCTACTCTTCATCAGCACGAGCATGAATCTGTTTGCGGACCCTAAAGCAAAACGGAAAACGGCGAGCGAGTCGAGCGGCGCGGCCTCGAGCGATTCCTACATGGGTCTTACCGGCGAAGAGCTTTGGTCTAATAATTGTCTGCGCTGCCATAATATTCGCCCGCCCACGATGTATGGCGACGCGCAGTGGGATGTGATCGTTCATCACATGCGCATCCGTGCCAATATTACCGGCAAAGAACAGCGCGCCATCGTCGAGTTCCTGAAGTCTTCCAAGTGAAGATGCGTAATCCAAGGTAAAGACGCTAACGGTAGAAAGCGCCTCCGACCACAGCTGCGAAGACAGCACCCGCTCGGAAAAGTAACAACCGCGTTACTTTTCCAATGCGCCACACGGCCTTGATCGGTGCGATTCTCCTTACACAAACCAATCATCAAACCTATGAAAACAACTCATGCTTACATAAAAATTGCTCTGCCCCTGTTGGCAGCAGCAATGTTCACGGCCGCGTCTCCACGCTCAGACACCTATTCGTGGACAAACTTCCAATCCGACATCGCCGGCGTAGCGCAGCACGTCGATCCTAACCTCGTTAATCCCTGGGGCATGGCCGCGGGGTCAACCGGCACCATTTGGGTCAGCGACAACGGCACCGGTGTTTCCACTCTCTACAATCAGGATGGCACAGCGGTTCCGCTGGTGGTAGAGATCCCGACAGCCAAGCAGAATAGAGGCACGGGCAATCCCACCGGCATCGTGTTTAACGACACCGGGTTTTTTCCGGTCACATTGAATGGAACTTCGGCTTCAGCGTTGTTCATCTTTGTCAGTGAAGACGGTTCCATTTCGGGGTGGAACCCGACGCTGGATCAGACGCACGCCATCATCGCCGTTGATAACGGTACGAATCATGGTGTTAACCGTGCCATTTACAAAGGCGCAACGCTCGGCGTCGCCAACGGCCACAATTTCCTGTATGCGACGGATTTTCATACAGGGAAGGTCGAAACCTACGATGAAAATTTTCATCAGGTGAATCCCAGTGGCTTTGTCGACCCGAACCTTCCGGCCGGTTATGGACCATTTGGCATCCGGAATTTCAATGGCGAAATCTTTGTGACCTATGCCAAGCAGGATGCCAAAAGAGAGGATGACGTTCCCGGTCCCGGCTTTGGTTTCGTCAATGTGTTCGACACCAGCGGCAACTTCCTCAGACGCTTGGTCTCCAACGGGAATCTCAATGCTCCATGGGGACTCGCTGAGGTTGACGGCGAACTTTGGGTCGGCAATTTCGGTGACGGACTGATTAACGTTTACGATCCAATAACGGGCGCTTTCATTGAGACGCTCATGCGGGCCGATGGCACGCCGCTCCAATTTGATGGCTTGTGGGATATGCTCCCGTTGGGCAGCGGAGTTTATTTCACTGCTGGAATCGCCGACGAAGAGCACGGTCTTTTCGGCATCATCACTGAGGATCAATAGGACAGCGCGAATCTCGGGAGCGCACGCATCCTTGTCTGCCGTTTACGCGGAGTTGTCCCGGCAAGGGCGTGCGCTCGCCGTCCCGATGAACACAAATCTTCCAACGCTTTGAGAATTTGATCTGACGGCATAACATCAGCGCATGCGCGCATTCGTGTTTGCGGGTGCTTGCCTCGCTGGCGCTGACATCTATCGCGAAGACGGCCCCGCTTTCCGAGCCGATCTCAGGAATTTGCTCGCAGGCATCCGACAGAACCGG
>QHOF01000507.1:3543-3873 GCA_003219335.1 Verrucomicrobiota bacterium
GGTAAGATATGGTAAACGGGTGTCCCATCATGATGGGAGAACAAAAGAGCGAGCCGCAGCTGTTTAATTACGCGGTGAATCTGGAGAAGCGGGTGCGAGCCAACCATCCGCTGCGTCAAATCAAAGCAGTTATCGATTTTTCTTTTGTGCGCGAGGAGGTGGCGCGCTGCTACGGCCGCAACGGCAACGAGTCGGTACCACCGGAGGTGATCTTAAAAATGATGTTTCTGCTTTTCTTTGATGATATCAAGAGTGAGCGGGAACTGATGGAGGTGATCGGCGAGCGGCTCGATTACCTATGGTTTTTGGATTACGGCCTGGATGAGAAAG
>QHOF01000097.1:0-8415 GCA_003219335.1 Verrucomicrobiota bacterium
TTCCTCTTTCCGCCCTAAAGCAGCGTCGATTAAGCCAAGCACGCACAGGACCGGCCCGTAATTTGGCTGAGCCTGGACGGTTTTTTCCTGCTCAGCGCGCGCAGCCCTGAAAGCGGACCGTGCCAGTTCATTATCATTCATCATCCGAGCGATCAGGCCTTGTAAGAAGGGACGATTGAATTGAACAACATCATCGTTTAAGGGCGTGTCACCTAGCGCGATCAAGGCATCTTTTGCAGCAGCAGGATCGCGCTCGGCTAATGCGCAAACAAGCCGACTACCGGCAATACTCGCCATCGTAGACGGGTTTGTCACCCGCATTGAATCGATCATTTGATGCAACGGTCGCGTATCGGCTTTCCAGTCCAAGTCCACGAACGCCCGGTCGACTTTCGTCTCGGCGTCGTTCGGCTTGATAGCAAGCATCCGGTCGAAGACTAACTTTTCCTCGCGATAACGCCGGAGATTGTCGTAACTAAGCGAAGTTTGCTGCAGGATTAAGAAGTTCCGGGGGTCGAGGTCGATCGCGCGCTCGAAATCGCGTAATGCCTCTTCTTGATTACCACCAGGGCGGCGACGCTCGATGTATCCTTTGAGCTCGAATAACCGAGCGTCATTGGGAAGGGTCTTGCCAGCAGTTTCCAGTTCAGCTAATGCGCCGTCAAAATCACGATACCCACGATAAAGATGTCCCGCGCGCGCGAGGTGTGCTTCGCCTGCATCGGGACGGATCCGAAATGCCGCCTGGATCGCTGCGTCTGCTAATTCCAGGCGCCCAGGCGTGCGATCAAAGCCAAACGTGTAAAGCTGGTCGTGAATCCAAGCAAGTTGGCAGTGCGCCTGGAAAAATGTTGGATCATGCGCGAGAGCTTGGTTCAGCAGATCAGCCGCTCGAACTAAATTGTCTTTGCCGCTCATGCGATAGCTCCACTCCAGAACCAGATTTCTGGCGCGGCTATAGAGGTCGAATGCGGTGAGTTCGACGGTTGGCGGACGTTCAATCGCCAGTTTCTCTGCCGCGGAGATTTTGACATTAAGCTGCTCTGCGACCTTCCGCGCGATGTCGGATTGGATTGCGAATACGTCGTTCAAATCCCGATCGTATTGCTCCGCCCAGACATGCGTATCGGTCCGGGTGTCAACTAACTGGGCATTTATGTGAACCCAGGCCCCGGTCTTTCGCACGCTACCTTCAAGCACGTGAGACACTCGCAGCGCGTTGCCGATCTGGCGCATATTCCGCTCACCGCGGTACTGCATGACGCTGGTGCGGCTGATAACCTTTAGGTCGGCAATTTTTGCTAGCTTCGTCAAAACGTCATCCTGAGTACCATCGGCAAAAAACGCGTCCTCTCTGTCGTTACTGAGGTTCTCAAACGGTAGAATGGCGATGCTTTTTTCTGGCATCGGTGGCGTGGCGGTTGAGGCACGTTGCTGGATATACTGGCGGTACCAGAAATAACTCGTTAGGCCGGCACCGCTGCTAACCAGAAGCGCAAGCGCTGCCAATTGAAGAAGTCTGTGATGGCGGCGGGGTCTCGCCTCTATCGCTTCGCGACACTTTCGTAATTCAGCGAGGAGTTCCCGAGCAGACTGCGGTCGTTTAGCCGGGTCGCTCGCCAGCATCGAACGGAGAAGCCTGATTACCCTCGCTGGCACTTTCGCTGCAGTAATCTGTTGTAGCGGTAGCGGCTGACGGAATTGGTTTTCACGAAGCTCTTTCAACGTCCGGCCGGCAAAAGGGGTTTTGCCACAGAGCAGAAACCACACGGTAGCGCCTAACGAGTAGATGTCGGAGCGCGCGTCCGGCGATGGACCGCCGGTGGCGAGTTGCTCCGGACTGGCAAATCCCGGCGTGCCTGAAAAGCTAGTGTGAATCCCGTCTCCATTGCCCTGTGTAACGGCAGCGGGTTTGGCGAGACCAAAATCGATCACTTTGACGGCTACCCCATCTGTACCGTCAGCGCCATTCGTGACAATCATGACGTTGCTCGGCTTCAAGTCGCGATGCAGCAACCGATGCGTCTCGGCAGCCACCAGTGCGCGCGCCACCTGTTCGGCAACGCCTAGGGCAGCCAAAACCGGCAATGGTCCATCGCGACGCACGCGCGCTTCCAGCGTTTCGCCTTCGACCAGCTCCATTGCGTAGAAACACTGGCCGGCTGGAGTTTCGCCGAAGTGAAAAACCGTCGCGACATTCGGGTGCCGCAGTTGCGCGGCGGCCTGTGCTTCATGCCGAAAGCGTTCGCGCGCGGTGGCGTCACTTGCGTAGCGGGCGCTGATCACCTTCAGGGCAACCGGAGAACCGAGGTTAATATCGACTGCATGATACGTTATCCCCATCGCGCCGCGTCCCAGCTCGCAGAGGGTTGTTCCATCGTCTAAAACAGAAACATCGTAATGTTGGAAGCGGCGGTTATCTCCGGGCGAGTTCAGGGCTTCATCCGGGCCGCCGAGGAGCAAGCAGTTCAAACAACCGGAATCACTCGTTACGCTATCGAGCGGTGCGCCGCATTGTTCGCAGTGCGAAAGATCTTTTTCGGCAAGTGCCATTGGGAACGATCGTAATGTAACGATTCGATTTCGCTCAGCAGGTCGCTATCAGAATCCTGCGAAGATGCCGCAGTTCTTCGTCCACGTCGTCAGCCGGGCCAATGGTGCGGGCGACTTCTTCGCGCACAAAATGGCGATACCTCGCGCGCAGCCGCGAAAGATGGCTGCATAATGTGTCGATCGGCATACCGAGCTGTTTTGCCACGGATTCATGGCTGGGCAAACCGACACCCCCAGTGAGAAATGGTTTCAACGCTCGGAAGACGTCTACCTTGGGCCCGTTGCTGAATTCCGCGCGAATTCGTTCCAGCGCGCGAGCAACGAGCGCAGCCGCCCAAATCCGTTCGTATTGTTGCTCCTCGCTCAACATAATTTCGGCTGTTTCGCGCGAGTAAAGCCTCTCAACCGCGTCAATCTCGTCATCCAAGAGCACGAACTCGTAATCGCCACCGCGCTTAAGCGCTCGCGTTCGATCGCAGGCGTCGGACATATAGTTTTGAAGCGAGGCAAGCAAAAACGAGCGGAACTTGCCCTTCGTGCGGTCCGTTCGTGCGTATGCCTTGTTCTTCAACAGATGGGCGAAGAAACCTTGCACGATGTCCTGCGCGTCGGCTGGGGCATAGCCGCGCCGGCGCGCGAAGGTGTAAAGAGGTGGCCAATAGTCCTGGCAGAGCTGGGCCAATGCCGCATCCGCTGTTTCACTTTCCCAGGCGCACGCTCCCACCACGCTCCAATGCGTAGTTGCAAAAGATGCGCCGCCCTCCTGGAGTGTGCCAGGAATCCCTTTCACAGGATAAACAATACGCAGAAGCAACCGTGGATGGCAAGGCTGTGGATGGCGGCCGGCAAGGTAGGTAGCGCGAGCCTCCAGTCCGCCAATCGGACGGACTCGTCCCGTGGCGAGCTTGCGAAATCGCGGCGCAACCGAGACGGTTACGCTACATTCCTCGATGAAAATTCTCGTGATTGGCAGCGGCGGACGCGAACACGCGCTTGCATGGAAACTGCGGCAATCTTCGCATGCCGAGAAAATTTTCTGCGCACCGGGAAACGGAGGCACCAGCGAGATTGCCGAGAACGTCGCGATTCCCGCCAGTGATTTCGGCGCGCTCGTTCGGTTCGCGAAGGAAAATCATGTCGATTTAACGGCGGTCGGCCCGGACGATCCGCTTGCGGCGGGAATTGTCGATCTGTTTGCAGGTGAAAAATTGCGCGCGTTTGGCCCGACGAAATCCGCGGCGCGCATCGAGGCATCCAAAATTTTCGCAAAAGAATTGATGCGCGCGCAGAAAATCCCCACGGCTGACGCGCGAACGTTTTCCAACAGCGCGGAAGCACTGTGTTATTGCGAGCAGGCGAAATTTCCCGCGGTGATCAAAGCGGACGGCCTCGCGCTGGGCAAAGGGGTGATCGTTGCCGCCGATGCTGCCACCGCAACGTCGGCCATCGATGAGATGATGAATCAGGGCCGCTTCGGTGAGGCAGGCCGGCGTGTCGTAATCGAGGAACTTTTGCGCGGGACTGAATGCTCGTTGCACGCGCTGGTGGACGGAAACAATTATCTTCTGCTGGAATCCGCGCGCGATCACAAACGCGCGTTGGACGGCGATCAGGGGCCGAACACAGGTGGGATGGGCGCGTTCAGTCCTGCTGATAATTGGAACAGCAAATTGCAAGCTCGGTTCGAGACGGAAATCATGCAACCGCTGCTGCGCGGTTTCGTGCAAGAGGGAGTTAAGTTTCGCGGGCTTCTTTACCCCGGCTTGATGATCACCAGCGAAGGCCCGCGTGTGCTGGAGTTCAATTGCCGTTTCGGCGACCCCGAGACGCAGGCGATTTTGCCTCGGATGAAGTCGGATCTGCTACCGCTTTTGGAAGCGACCATTGACGGAAAAATCGACCAGTGCACGATTGAATGGGACGAGCGCGTCGCGGTCACGGTGGTGCTGGCGTCTGCTGGGTATCCTGGTAAATACGAAACTGGAAAATCTATTTCAGGTCTGGGCGACGCAGCGAAGCTTGAGGATGTCCAGATTTTCCATGCAGGTACGAAACGGGGCGGCGACGAATTGACGACCGCGGGTGGCCGCGTGCTCGCAGTCACGGCGCTCGGGGCGACCATCGAAGCCGCGCGCGCCCGCGCATACGAAGCTGTCTCCCACATTCACTTCGAGAATTGCCATTTCCGGCGCGACATTGCTCTGAGCGCGGTTACGGCTAACATCGGCAAGTTATCGTGATCTCTCGATTTTTGCCGGCGACATTTGCCGTTTTGATTTTCGCTGCGCATCTGGCCGCGCAATCTCCGACGCCGAGGGCGTCGAGACCACCTCCACGACCAACAGCTTCACCATCGGCTACACCTACAGCAGAAGATCTGGTCAATTCGTTAGGCCCAGTCGATCTACAGGCGTTCATGACACTGCTGAAAAGCAATTTCACGGACCCGGACGCAATCACTGACACGGAACTGGCTCGGGCGACGATTGAGGGATTGCTGGCGCGGCTGCCGCGGGGCGTGATGCTTTTACCTGGCAAGGAGAACGCGGCTGCCAATGCGCCACGCGTTGTTTACAGCGAGATCATCGCTGGAAATATTGGGTACGTGCGCCTCGGATCGTTGAACGCCGCAAATCTTCAGGCCCTGGATAAGACCCTCAGCACTTTCGCCGGAAAAAAGGTGAATGCGCTCATTGTCGATCTTCGCGCCAGCAACGCTGCGAGTGATTTGGCGCTGGCCGCGGACTTTGCAAAACGCCTTTGTCCCAAAGGCAAAACCATATTTACCTTGCGCAAACCGGCGGCGCGCCAGGATCGTGTATTTAGTTCTGATCGTGATCCGGCATTTCGCGGCCTGATGATGGTGCTGGCTGACGGCGATACCGCCGGCGCAGCCGAAGCGATTGCCGCCGAGCTGCGGTTTTACGACAAGGCGCTGGTGATCGGACAACCAACTGCCGGTCGCGCGGCCGAATACTCTGACTTTTCATTGCCGAACGGCAAAACTCTGCGTCTTGCCGTGGCTGAAATGATTTCACCCGAAGGTCGTTCATTATTTCCAGAGGGAGTAAAGCCGGATTTGCCTGTCGAGATGTCAACGGCGGACAAGCGGCAGATTTTCCAACTAAGCGGCGAGAAAGGAATGGGCCCCTTCCTTTACGAGGCGGGTCGGCCGCACATGAATGAAGCGGCGCTGCTGGCGGGAACTAATCCCGAGGTGGAAGCAGCAGAAGCAGCGCAACAGCGCCGTGGCCGAGCGCCGGAAAAACCGCCGCCGCACGATCCAGTCTTGCAACGCGCATTGGACGTACTCACTTCGCTAGAAGTTTATCAAAAGCGTTAACCCGCTTCGTATAAGATTGTGGGGCGTCTGTATCAGACGCCATTTCCGTTGAATGATTTGGTCAGCGTTTCACAGAAACGCCCTACAAGCCGTCAAGCGGCAAACATATCTTCTTCCCCCGAACGGCTTATCTGAGTTGACGCGGTTCGTCAATTTTTGTCACAATGACCTGACGTGACACCGCTCGAAGAACGCATCGGCTATGAGTTCCGCAATTCGCTTTTGCTGACAGAAGCGCTCACGCATCCCAGCCTCTGCCATGAGGCGCAACGTTATCATTTTGATTATCAGCGTTTGGAATTTTTGGGGGATGCGGTTCTTCAACTCGTCATAACGGAATATCTGTTTCGCCACTTCCGAGCCGAAGCCGAAGGACAACTAACCAAACTACGTTCGCGGCTGGTTTCTCGCGAAGCATTAAGAACGCATGCCGCCACGCTCGATCTGGGGCGTTACATCTTAATGGGACGTGGTGAGGAAGCCAGTGGCGGTCGGGAGCGAACATCCACATTGGCCGATGCATTCGAAGCGCTCATCGGCGCGCTTTATTTGGACGGCGGCCTCGAGGTGGCCAAAAACTTCATCTTGACGCAAACTCGCGCCGATCTCGAGGATCTGGCAGAAAAGCCGGTGGACATTAATCCTAAAGGCGATCTTCAAGAGCTGTTGCAAAGCATTTCGCCACAGAGTCCGGTGTATGAATCGGTTTCGCAGAGCGGGCCGGAACACGAAAAGAGGTTTGTTTCGCAAGTGGTTTGGGAGGGAATGGTGCTTGGCCAGGGCAGCGGCCGCAGCAAGAAACAGGCGGAAACTATGGCTGCACTCGAAGCATTGCAGTTAAGGCGTTGGGAAAAAAGGCCGTAATTCCCGGGTCCGTTCGAAATCACGTCCGCCGAACCGCTACACGCGGATAGATGAAAAGCGCCGCAGCACCGGCGCACTCCAAAACGGAAGCGACAAATGATGCAAAGGAGAAGCGGCCAAGTTTTGGAGTGCGGCGCTGCCGCACCGCTTTCAGATCGAATGGTTCAACGCGTCGATTTCGTCAGACCCGCGTTGCCATCGAAAATGTCGCGCGATCGACTCGGTCACAAACTTCTTGGCCCGCCGGATCGCCTCTTTCAGGGACAGGCCGGAGGCAAGACCAGCCGCAATCGCCGCCGAATAGGTGCAGCCGGTGCCGTGCGTTGCGATGCCATGGACAAACGGCGTCGAAAATTCGACAACTTTTCCACCGGCAAAAAGAAGGTCCAAAGCGTGGTCGCCTGCAAGATGACCGCCTTTGAGAAGGATTGCAGTTGCAAATTTGCTCTCTAGCTCTCTCCCGGCACGATGCATCGCTCGCCGGTCTTTGATTTCCGTCCCAAGCAAGCGCTCCGCTTCATCGATATTTGGCGTAATCAAGCTTGCGATCGGAAATAATGCTTTCTGGTAAGCTTCGATGGCTGCTGGCTCAAGAAGGGGGTCGCCGCTCGTGGCGACAATGACGGGATCAATCACGAGGGGAATGCGCGGCGCGCGCCTTCCGTCGATTGCCCGTATCGTCTTGGCAACGGCGAAAATGATGTTCGCGGAGCAAAGCAGACCGGTTTTAATCGCGCCGATTTGGAAATTTTTTGCGAGTACTTCGATTTGCTCGCGGACAATTCTCGGGCTGACTGGTTCGATCCGGGAAACTTTACCCGGAATTTCAGCGACGATGCAGGTGACGGCGGTCAATCCATAAACCCCGAGTGCGGAAAAGGTTTTCAGATCGGCCTGAATACCGGCGCCGGCACTGCTGTCTGACCCGGCAATGCTCAGCGCCACAGCCGGGTTGACGGTGGATGCGACTGGCGTTCGCGATTTTGGCCGCTTCAACGGTTTAACGCTTCAACGCTTTAACGAGGTAATTCTAGGCGGCATCGCCGTCATTGCCGATCGCTTCGACCGGGCAGCCTTCCATCGCTTCTTTGCAAAGCCCTTCTTCTTCAGGTGTCTCGGGCTGTTTATAGACATAGGAATGGCCGCCGTCATCGTTCCGCTTGAAATTAGCAGGCGCGGTTTCACGGCACAAATCACAGTCGATGCATTGATCATCGACGTAGAATTTGCCCGGTACGTTTTCGGGGTATTTGTTCGCGGCATCGGCCATGGTTTTCCCTGGAGGTGAAGTGGAACGTTAAGAACAGATGCTTCCTAACGCAATAATCTGACCGGGATTGGCTTGCGCGCAACCGCAACGTGCCGCCGGGCGTGTTGAATCGCTAAAACGTTAAAAGCATTGAACCGTTGGAGCCGAAAGAGCATCATTACCGGCTGAGTGATCGACCTGCGCAACGCTTTAACCCTTCAACGCTTCAACCTTTTAGCTTCAACCGATCTTCGCTCCTGATGAAAAAACAAGCTGCAAAAAGTCTGCGAGTTTTTGCCATTGAACTGGCGGTTTATTCGGTTCTGGTCGTTTGCTATTTCTTTCTGGTTCTAAATCTCCTGGGGGACTGGCTGTACCGGCTCGAAAGTCAGCATCGCTACGTCTA
>QHOF01000097.1:8523-8848 GCA_003219335.1 Verrucomicrobiota bacterium
CAATTTCCAACGCGCACATCAACCCGATTTATCTGGCGGTTGTGGGGTTTGTCATTGGAATCCTGGGCGGGTTTTTTGGCGTGGGCGGGAGTTTCATCGCCGGCCCGGCGCTGCGCGCGATGGGCGTCGACTGGAATTTCGCCGTTGGAACGGATCTGGCGCACATCGTCGGCAAGTCGATTGTCGCAGCGAAACAGCACCGCGCGCTAGGGAATGTCGATCTCAAACTGGGATCGATCATGGCATTCGGAACAATCGCTGGCGCCGAATGCGGTGCCCAGTTGATTCAGGCGCTAAAGCGCGCCGGTAATGTGAACACAGTAGT
>QHOF01000502.1 GCA_003219335.1 Verrucomicrobiota bacterium
AGCGCCGCCGCGCGGATTGGAACAACTAATGGACTATCGGCAATGGCTTTTATCCAGCATGTCTCACCGGCTTCAATGACCATAGTTGCCGGACTCTCAGAGCAGCTTGTCTCCTTTAAAAATCCATCCAGATCTCCGGCTTGTGAGACGAGCCGGATAGAATTGCTCGTGCCTGGTTCCGTAAGGCCAAACCAGGCCAGCCGGAACCCGCAATTGTTTACCAGGGCGTTACAGACGGTTTGAAGGAGATCTTGCTCGTCGACCGCTTGAGCGAGCGCACGGCCACAATTGACGAACAAGGTGTGCGCCAGCCGATCGAAGTCTTCGGTGTTCAAACGGTCCTCTTGCTCGGCTTTAGTGTGCATGGATCCGCAGAACAGGTCCCATGTCAAATGGCACTGGTCGTCGAATAGTTTGAGCACTTAATCCGATCTCATTGAACTTGAGTTGTCAAGCTCGTGGCTAAAGAAAGCTGTAGGATTGTCAAGCGGGGGCAAGCTCGCGCATTCTTCGATTTTCGGCAGGAAGTAGAGGCTTACCCGATACAAGGGCAAATCGAATGTTAAATTCTTGATTGTTCGGACGCCGCTCGACAAAAATCGGTTTTCGTTCTCTTTTCATCTCAAACTCCCGCAAACAGCATGACCACAGAGCGTGCCTCGGCCCGGTAGGCATAACCGGGAACCGACTCTGCTGTCTCCCACTGGAGGACGTCGTGCGGTGAGTCGAGGCCTGTGTCGATCCAGCGGCGCCATGGGTTTTCGCCTGCCTTATCCACCCGTGGCAGCTCGAAATCGAGCGGCTCCCAATACGCGTTTAAGATCACATGAAAGAGCATCTGTTGCCTGCGGATTTCGATCGTAAACGCAATGCTATGCGAAGAGTCGCTCCAGTCGGGTTGGTCGAGTTTCACGCCATGCCAGGTTAAGTTCGCCTCGTGGAGGAGGTGAGTTAAACAAAAACGCTGGCGCTCAGGCTCTAGGTCTCGCAAAACGCGGCGCGCGTTGAGCTGGATTACGAACCGATGCACATCTGCATGCTTTGCGAGTAACGTCCAGTCGAACCAACTGGTTTCGTTATCCTGGCAATAAGCATTGTTGTTGCCGTATTGCGTGCGCCGCGCCTCGTCGCCCATAAGAAACATGGGCATACCGGCAGAGAACATCGTTACCGCCAAAAAGTTCTTCACTTGCCGGTTTCTCAACTTCTCCACGGCGGGATCATCGGTCGGTCCTTCAACACCGCAATTCCAGCTACGGTTGTCGGTGGCACCGTCGCGATTATCTTCGCCATTCGCTTCGTTGTGCTTTTGGTTATAAGAGACGAGGTCATTCAATGTGAAGCCGTCATGACACGTCACATAGTTTATACTTTGCTCGACCTCGCGTTCTTTATGACCGTAAATTGCGGGGCTACCGAGCAAGCGGTCAGCAAACCGCCCGACAGACCTGTCTTCTCCACGAAAAAAACTCCGCACATCGTCGCGGAACCGCCCGTTCCACTCCTTCCAACTGTCTCCGATGAAGCTACCTACCTGGTAAAGGCCGGTCGCGTCCCACGCCTCCGCGATGAGCTTGGTTCCGGCAAGCACCAAGTCCGATTCAATGTCCCACAATACAGGCGGATTCGGCATCAATTCGCCTGACTCGTCGCGCCCGAGGATCGCCGCCAGATCGAAGCGGAAGCCGTCCACATGCATCTCCTCGACCCAATAACGAAGGCTGTCCACGATCATCCGGCGAACGATGGGATGATTGGCGTTGAGCGTATTGCCGGTGCCGCTGTAATTGGCGTAGCGCGCGCGGTCTTTGTCGAGAATGTAGTAAGTGCTGTTGTCGAACCCACGCAAGCTCAGCGTCGGGCCCTTATGGTCGCCTTCTGCCGTGTGGTTGAACACAACGTCGAGAATCACCTCGATACCTGCGCGGTGTAGCGCCTTGACCATGTCGCGGAATTCATCCAGCGGGCCGAGCGGGTCCTGGCGCCAGCTGTACGCCTGGTGCGGCGCAAAGAATGCGACCGGCGCATAGCCCCAGTAGTTGACCAGCCCCGGCGGGGAATCCTGAGCATCGAACTGAAACACCGGCATCAGTTCGACTGCGG
>QHOF01000503.1:0-2660 GCA_003219335.1 Verrucomicrobiota bacterium
CATCGCGAGTGCGCCGCCGTCTTTATGTCCAAGCCAGCGCGAAACTGTCGGAATGTCCACGCCGCTTTCGATGCAGCGCGTTGCGAACAGATGCCGCAGGTCGTGATGCGTGATGCGATCTGCGCCAACCTTTTTGCACGCACGATCAAGCGCCTTTTGGCATTCACCGACACCGAATACTTTCGCGTCCAACGGTTCGCCGGGACGGTCGCCGCGCATTCTTTCAAATAGCGCACGAACATCGGGAATCAGTGGAACACGGCGCACCGTCCAATTCTTTGTGGCCGTTTCGGGGTCGCCGCGCACAACGATCTCGCCAGCATCAAAGTCCACATCGCGCCATGCGATCTGATTGGCTTCGCCTTTTCGGCAACCAGTGAATGCCAAGCCACGCACGAAGTCCGCGCAATCTCGCGAACACCACGCGCCCGCGTGTTCTACCGCATCGACAATTTGTAAGAACTGTTCGCCACTTGGGAGCGTAAGTTGCTTCGGGCGAACTGGCACGCGCTCCAGTTTTTCTGCCGGATTGCTGTATATAATCCCTGCCTCTTTCGCCACCTCGAACACATGCCGCAATCCCGAAACCGTGTTGTTATACCGTGTTGGCGATGCAAACTTGCGAAACGCGCGCGCCCACTCTTTGCACTCCGTTTTGGTAACGCGTCGGATTTCCCGATCCGCCAAGCCCTGCCAGCTTTTCAGCAGAGCGGCAAAAATCTGATTCCAGTAGTGCCGCGTTGTCGGTTTAATTGTTACATCGTCGGCTTGATTTTGCTGATGGATTTTGAGCGCCTCGCCAAAGGTCATTTTGGCCGAGACTTCGCCATTGCCGTTACCAACGCGCTCACGATGTTCTTCGAGAAATTTCGCGAGCTTGGCTTCGGCGACGCTGTAGTGCGATGTTTTGAGCGATTGCCAAACTTCTTTGCCGCCAGCAAAGGCTCTGGCATAATATCGCCCGGACTTATGGCGGAGAAGATTCGGCTTTCGGGTTTTCTGCCATGTTTTCGTGGATTTGCGTGGATTCATAAGGTTCACCGTAGAATAGCACCGTGAAAATAAGACACAAATGCTTTTTCACCGTTCAAATTTACCTATGAAAATGGGCCTGTAGCTCAGCGGTTAGAGCAGGGGACTCATAATCCCTTGGTCCCAGGTTCGAATCCTGGCGGGCCCAGCCTTCGCTCGCAGCACAGCAAGAGCGAAGGCTGCCACGCCGGAGTAAAACGAAGGCGGCTTATGTTGCGATAAACACTGTTCCAGCGCTGCGAGACTACGGCTTGGCAGGCCAACTGAAACTTCGCTTTGGTGCGGAGCGAAAAAGCTAAATGGATTCTTCTCAGTTGCAATTCCCTCCTGCGTGTTGGAAGCTGTGCGTCCCGTTCTGGGAGGAATTATCATGAGCCAGATCATCGAGGCTATCGGGAAAGAACAGCAAAAAACCGATGCGAACACCTTCAAGGTTGGCGATAGCGTACGCGTTCATACGCGGGTCGTGGAAGGCGACAAGGAACGGATCCAGATATTTGCCGGGGTGGTGATCGGCCGTAAAGGCCGCGGGCTGAACGAAACATTCACTGTGCGCCGCATTTCTTACGGCGAGGGCGTCGAGCGCGTGTTCCCGCTGCATTCGCCGCGGATCGCGAAAGTAGAAGTGGAACAACAAGGCCGCGTGCGCCGCGCGAGACTGAATTACCTCCGCACTCGCAAGGGTAAAGACGCAACGGCAGTGCGTGAGTAAAAATGTGAGATGTGAGAAGTGATTGGCGAGAGGTTTTTCCACGATTCAGATCTCACATCTCACTTCTCACCGTTAGAATTTCTGCATAATGTGCGGCATGCGCCGGCGCTGCGGATTTCGTTACGAGAAAAAACTTCGCGCGACGGGCGTTGCGCGCATTGCCGGGATTGACGAAGCCGGGCGCGGCGCGTTGGCCGGGCCGGTGGTTGCGGCGGCGGTCGTTCTTCCGGAAAAATTCCGTCATCGCCGCTTGAACGATTCCAAGCAGCTCGCGCCTGAATTACGCGAGGAAATCTATTGCGAACTGGTCGCTAATTTTGAAATCAGATGGACTGTCGGCATCGTCGATTCGATCGAGATCGATCGGATCAACATCTTGCGTGCGAGCCATAAAGCCATGCGCTTTGCAGTCGAAGCCCATGGCGATCGAGGCTCTGATGGAACCGCCTGACCACGTTTTGATCGACGGCCTGCCCGTGATTCCGTTTCCACTTCCGCAGACCGCGATCATCGACGGCGATTGCCTCAGCTTGAGCATCGCTGCCGCCAGCGTTATCGCCAAGGTCACACGGGACCGAATGATGCGTGACTTCTGCGCGCAGTTCCCGCAGTATTCTTTCAGCCAGCACAAAGGTTACGGAACTGAACTGCATCTCCTGAAGCTCCATGAATTCGGCCCTTGCCCGATCCATCGCCGATCTTTCGAGCCGGTGGCGCAACCGCTTCTCGCTCTCGAGGAACTCGTCAAAATCAGTTCATCTCCGGCGCGGCGCACGCGGCGAGAAGCTGGCGTGTCGATTCCTGCGTCGTAACGGCTACAAGATTCTGTACCGCAACTTCAAAGGACGCAGCGGCGGCGAGATCGACATCGTCTGCCGCGATAACGACACGCTCGTGTTTGTGGAAGTAAAGACGC
>QHOF01000503.1:2785-3245 GCA_003219335.1 Verrucomicrobiota bacterium
CCAGTTAGAGGTTCCTTGATTATCGGTAAAGCGACGCGATCGGGTCGCCTCTCCTTTTGCAAGGGAGAGGGGGAGGGTGAGGCTTTACGCGACGCGACCAGCGCTGGAATCTACTTGCAATTGAACTTTCGACACGCTGATAATCCGCAAAATTTTTTGTGAACAGTAAGATCAATCATCTCGCCGTCTGGATTCCGATAGTGGTTTATTTCCTCATTGGCTGGGGGTGGTACAGCATCTTCGGCGAGAAGTGGCTCAATCTGCATGCTCGAACGATGACCGACATCGAGCGGACGCATAATGTCAGCGCATATGTGCTCGCGTTCGTTACCTCAATTGTTGTGAATTACACGCTGGCGATGCTGATCGCGCGCTTCAACGCAACGAGCGCATTTTGCGGTCTGAAAATTGCGCTCGCCTGCTGGTTCGCATTTTTGTTCATGGAGTACGCAACGATCTC
>QHOF01000503.1:3316-3618 GCA_003219335.1 Verrucomicrobiota bacterium
ATCAGCGGCCTCGTCCTCGGCGCCTGGCGCAAAGCAACGTGACGTTGCAACCAGTTAGTGCCGCTAAAGGCAGCGCGCTCGGTGGTGTGAAGGTTTCCGCCTCTCCCTCAGGGAGAGGATTGAGGTGAGGGGAAATCGCCGATCCGGCTTGGATTACGGTCTGGGCGAAGTGTTTGTTTCTTCTTTCGACGGCGATGAGCTTTCAACCTTGGTCGCGCTCATCACGTAGGTAACCGTCACCGTCGAGCCGACTTTGAGCTCGGCCGATCCTTTGATTGACGCCGGGTCGATCGCGAACTCGT
>QHOF01000505.1 GCA_003219335.1 Verrucomicrobiota bacterium
CGATGTCCCGCCGCGCGCGCTCGATCAACTCCGCAAGCTCTTCTGCGCGCTGGCGATTGAACTCGATGCGACTGCGGTGCGCGGCAATTTCGCTTTCCAGCCGCTGCATTTCGGCACGGGACTCGGCGATCTCGCTATCGATCTTGTCCAGCGCGCGGCGTTCTTCAGCGAGGGCGTTTTCGCCGTTGGTGATCTTGATCCGTGTAGCGTCCTCCGAACCGGTGAGGTGCTCGATTTCTTCGCGACAGATTGCGAGGTCGCGCTCCAGCGAATCGACCTGGTTGCGCGCGTGATGCGTTTCGAGCACGCGCAAGTCCGCGTGCAACGCTTGATACCGGCGCGCTTTGCCAGCTTGTCGTTGCAACGAGCCAATTTGGCGTTTCACCT
>QHOF01000504.1 GCA_003219335.1 Verrucomicrobiota bacterium
CGTCGAGTTGCGCAACAAGGGAACCGGCAATCGCATCGCGGAACTTTTCGGGATCGTCAACGCCTTTAAGGACCGCCTGCGAACCTTGCGCTAGACCTTCGCCCTCTTTGTTGAGCTGGCGCAAAACGTCAAGGCGCGACCGCTTTTCCGCAAGCGTGCGCTCGACCTCGGCAAGCTCTTGTTCCACTTCGGAGAGCTCTTTCTGTTTCTCCCGCAGACTGGCTTCGATATCGATTTGGTTACGATGCCTCGTCTTAACTGGAGCAGCGAGTTGGCTGACGAGTTTCTCACGCGTTTCGCCTAACGATTGAATTTCGTTAGCGAGTTGCTCGACCTGTTCGCGTGTCAATTCGCTGCGCGCTTTCGTTCCGGAGAGTTCCTCCTCAAGCGCCGAAATTCGGCTTTCGCATTTGGAACACGCGAGTTGCAATTCCT
>QHOF01000506.1 GCA_003219335.1 Verrucomicrobiota bacterium
CGCGGCGCGTCACCCGCACATCATGCCAATCAATTCCGAGGTCTTCAGCGCAATCCGTGAAAGTGAGTGAGACCTCCGCGAATCCGACGGGTTTGCGTGCGTCGCTGCCGTTGAAGATTACGTCCGCCATCTCTTCGCCGCGGAGCGATTTGGCAGATTGTTCACCGAGCGCCCAGCGCACGGCGTCCAGCACATTGGATTTTCCGCATCCGTTCGGCCCGACGATAGCGGTGACACCATCGTGGAAATTAAAGACGGTTTTATCGGCAAACGATTTGAAGCCGAATAGTTCGAGCGATTCTAAATGCATTTTGGGCCAAACCCGGGCCTCGGCAGCCTCAATACAGCGATCCTGGGGTGGTTACAAGCGGAAAATCACACAATTTGAAGGGGTTCCAATGGCAGCCAGCCACAGGATATTGTGCCTTCGGCCGGCGGCGCTTTCGCCTTTGCCTCTCTGCGCTCTGCCCTTTGCTGACAATTTCGACGCGACCATTCCCTTCCATTCGAAAACACGACCGTTGGCCGCGAACTTTACCGCACACTCTTGCCTTAAACAACTGAATCACTCAGGATGCACCGATGGCCGGTGAATCAACGGCGGAGATCCGACAAGCCGAGCGCGTCGATCATCAGTTGATTCGTGGCATCGGCGTCCCGGCGCTGACCGCCAACATCATTAGCTCTACTATCGGGGCCGGCATTTTTGTTTTGCCCGCAGCGATCGCGGGAACACTCGGGCCGGCGGCGCCTCTGGCGTTCATCTGCTGCGCGATCGCCATGGTGTTGTTTGTCACCTGTTTCGCAATCGCCGGCAGCCGCGTATCGCTGACCGGCGGACTTTACGCCTATGTGGAAGTCGCGTTTGGGCGCTACCTTGGATTTCTCGCGGGCGTGCTTTACGGGCTCACGGCGCTCGGCGCGGTCGCGGGCGTGGTAAATGTTCTGGTAAATTCAATCGTCATTGCCGTGCCGTTCCTCAGCGGCGGGATAACGCGGATCATCCTTATGATTCTCGTTTACGGTTCGCTGGTTGCGATCAACGTCCGTGGGGTGCGCGGAGGCGCCGGCGCGGTGACCATCGTCACGTTTGCGAAATTAGTTCCGCTGCTTGTGTTCGTCTGCGTGGGAATCTTTTTCATTCATCCGGCGAATCTCACCTGGCAGATGTGGCCGAACAGCAAGTCGCTAGGCGACGCAGTGATTCTGTTGATCTTCGCCTTTGTTGGGATCGAGGTCGCGTTGATGCCGAGCGGCGAGGTGAAGAACCCGGCGCGCACTATTCCGCGGTCGATTTATCTGGCGCTCGTTATCACCACGATCACTTACATGATGATCCAACTCGTCGCGCAGGGAACGCTGGGCGCCGATCTGGCAAACTACAAGGACGCGCCGCTCGCTGAAGCGGCTGCGAAATTTCTCGGCAACACGGGCCGCACCCTGCTGCTCGCAGGCGCAGCGATCTCCGCCTTCGGATTCGTCACCAGCGACATTCTTAGCTCGCCGCGGATCATTTTCGCTTTCGGCCGCGACCGCGTGTTGCCGCGATGGTTCGCGCACGTCCATCCACGTTACCGCTCGCCTGATGTGGCAATCGTCACGTACGCCGCGATTGGCTTTGCGTTGTCCCTCACCGGCACATTTGAACGGCTGGCCGTTCTCTCCAACGTCGCCGTTCTGTTGATGTATCTGCT
>QHOF01000509.1 GCA_003219335.1 Verrucomicrobiota bacterium
AGCGCACGCTCGCGGAAAAGCGGTCGCGCCTTGACGTTTTGCGCCAGCTCAACAAAGAGGGCGAAGGTCTAGCGCAAGGTTCGCAGGCGGTCCTTAAAGGCGTTGACGATCCCGAAAAGTTCCGCGGTGCGATTGCCGGTTCCCTTGTTGCGCAACTCGACGTCGACTCCAAATTTATTCCAGCGATTGAAGCCGCTCTGGGCCGGAATCTGCACGCCGTTGTTCTAAAGGATGAGGAGGCTGCGGCCGACATCATCGCGCGACTCAAGAAGAAGAAACTTGGTCAGGCTGCGCTGCTCATGCCACAGTTGACGCGGCCATCGCAGGATCCGGCACGAAAAGATCTGCCGGCCGGCGGCCTCGCCTGGGCCACCGACAAACTGGCCGCACCGCCAGCGCTCGAACCGCTCGTTAGGCAATTACTGGGCAACGTTGCCATTTTCTCCGACTTGCAACAGGCGCTCCAGTGCAAAAAGCATGAACCCGCGCTGGCGATGGCAACGCTCGCCGGTGAATTCATTTCGCGAGAAGGGATTGTGTTTGGCGGCAGCAGCGAAGCCCGCGCGAGCTCCATGCTGGAGCGCAAAGCCCAAATCGCCGATCTCGCCAAAGAAGAAGCCGCGCTGGCCGGGGAGCGAGATTCAGTTTTGGCAAAACGCGACGAAGCGAAGGCCGCGCTCGAAATTGCCTCACAGCTCCAGCGCGAATTCAGCGAGGCCGAACGCAGGATCGACAATTTGCGATCGGAGAAAAATGCGCTGGAGCGTCAGATCGCAGCGGCCGACCAACGGATTGCGCAATTGGAGAGCGAACTTCAAACCATGCGCCAGCAGCTCGCAAAAGCGCAGACGGAACTGTCCGCATTCGAAGCGACGCAGAAGAAGACGACGTTGCGCGAAGAAGAGTTGACCGAGAAAATGAATCAACTGCGCCTGGTCGTCGCGACCGAGCGTCAGCGCCATGAAAATTTGATCGCGCAACGCGAAC
>QHOF01000508.1:0-2148 GCA_003219335.1 Verrucomicrobiota bacterium
GAATTCGCACTGGACATGGCGTGATCGATTTGAGATTGCGACAGCGGGTTTCGGCGCTTCCGAGTGCCGTAAGAAGATAATCTTGTTCCCGAGGTGGCGAGACCATAGTTTTTGAAAGGAGGATTAATCGATGAAATGTGATTTTGCAGGCTTTCTTCTACTCCTGAGCTTGTCAACTTCTGCAATTGGCCAAACAGCGAACGGTGAACTTAAAAACCAGTGTAATTCTATCGATGAGATGGGAATCAAAAAAGTGTTAGCTGATCAAGTAGAGGCGTGGAACAGGCGCGATGCCAAAGCCTTCTCTATGGCCTTTGCTGAAGATGCGGACTTCACGAACGTGGTCGGAGCGAGCACGGGCGTGCCGAAGTCGAAAAGTTTCACTCGCCGATGTTCGCGACCATTTTCAAAGACTCGAACCTGAAGATGACGAAGACCAAGATCAGATTCATCAAGCCGGACGTAGCGGCGGTTGATGCGTGGTGGGAGATGACAGGAGCCAAGACCCGTGAAGGTAAAGAGATCCCGTTGCGGAAGGGGCTGTTAAATTTCGTGATGACCAAAGAGGGTGGCAGATGGTTTATCACCGTCATGCACAACATGGATTTGCCGGTCTCGTAGCGGGGAAGTGGGCTAGGGCTATGCTGCGTAAGCGATTGCCAGCGGCGCGACCTGCATGGATCGCTCTCTGTGTGTTAAGCATTCTCTGCGTCTGCGCGAGCGCGCAAACGAATTCCACAAGCGCGCCGGCAAAAAAAGGGCGCATCGTGATTGGCGCGAGCGTGCTGCTCGACGGTCGCGGCCACGTCTCACGCGACACGCGCATTGTTGTGGAAGACTCGAAGATTGTGGCGCTCGATCCCAAGGCCTCGCCAATTGATTACGACCTGCGAGGCTTCACCGTCCTGCCGGGTTGGATCGACTCGCACGTCCACATCACCTGGAGCTTCGGCGAGAACGGTAAGAACGCGGGCGCTGATGAGACTACGCAGTTCGCAGCGTATCAGGCGGTGTCGAATACCTGGCTAACATTGATGGCAGGTTTCACCACCGTGCAGAGTGTCGGCTCGCCGACGGACGTCCCGCTGCGCGACGAGATCGCTAAAGGAGCGCTGCCGGGTCCACGCATCCTCACAGCGGTCGAGCCGCTCGAAGGCCGTGGTGAAAAAACTGGCACACCGGATGAGACTCGCGCGTTCGTGCGCAAGCAGAAAGAAGCGGGCGCAGACCTCATCAAAATCTTCGCGTCGCAGTCCATACGTCAGGGCGGCGGCATGACGCTTTCACAAGACCAACTCAACGCGGCTTGCGACGGGGCGAACAAACAGGGATTGCGCACGCTCGTCCACGCCTACAAAGACGCGGTGCGCGCAGCCACGCTCGCAGGCTGCACTGAGGTCGAGCACGGCACCATGGCAACCGACGACGATCTCAAACTCATGGCTGAGCACGGCACATACTTTGATCCACAAGCCGGGCTCGTGATCGAGAATTACCTCGCTAACAAAGCTCGCTTCCTCGGCACGCCCGGCTACACCGAAGAAGGATTTGCGGCGATGGAACGGGTTTTGTCGCTCGACCGCGATATCGTCCGGCGCGCTGTCAAGACTCCCGGGCTAAAACTCGTGTTCGGCTCGGATGCAGTCGCTGGCGCGCATGGTCGCAACGCCGAAGAGTTCATCGATCGTGTGCGCGATGCGGGAGTTGATCCGATGAGCGCGATGGTTTCGGCGAACTCGCTCGCCGCTGAAGCGATGCGCATGGGCGAGCGTATCGGCTCCATCGCGCCCGGTTACGAAGCCGACATCATCGCGCTCGACGGCGATCCGCTCAAAGACATCACCGCGGTGCGCCGCGTCACTTTTGTCATGAAAGTCGGCCTCGTTTACAAAAACGTCGCGTGGGGGGCGATTCCGACCTATTCAGGCGTAGAACCCTGAGCATTGAATCGGAAACGTGCGACGCCCAACGCTCAACGTCCAACGCTTAACTATTCCGCGGCGGCTGCATGAACTCGATGGTCGTGCCGTCCGGGTCGCGCACATAGACGACGCGTTTTCCGGCGTTGGGACCACTCGTGAGCATTTGCGGTTTGCCGGCCGCTTTCCAGCCCGACGCCGAGATTTTTTCGAGTACAGTGTTAAGATC
>QHOF01000508.1:2160-2690 GCA_003219335.1 Verrucomicrobiota bacterium
GAGCAGCGCGACATGAACGTGTCCAAGGTCGCACGGCCGAAGATCGAGATCGTGCTTCCGATCTGATGGTGCGAGATACTCGAGCAATTCGATCTTGTGACCGCCGGGCGTTTTCACGACCGCGAGCTTGATTTCAGCTCCAGCGACTCCAGTGATTTCTTTGGCCAGTTCACCGGTTTGATGAGCCGTATGCGAAAGCTCAAAGCCGAGCACATCGCGCCAGAACGCGAGAGATCGTTCGAGGCTGGAGACCGTGATGCCTGTGTGATCGGCGGAAATAATACGAAATGCCATGGCGCAGAAACGTCGAACGCCCAACGTCCAACGTCCAACATCGAATTTAGACGGAAACGGCGAGAGATTCCTCGACTTCGCTCGGAATGACAGAATGGAGGACGCGTGTTTATCCCACCGCTGCAATCACTTTTAGTTCGATCGCGATTGGAGTTGGCAATGCGTTGACCTCCACGGTGGTGCGAGTTGGATTGGGCTTGCCGGGCCCGGCAAAATATTCTGCGTAGAGCCGATTA
>QHOF01000098.1 GCA_003219335.1 Verrucomicrobiota bacterium
GTGCCGGTGCAAAGCGAGCAGCTTCGCGCGCACGCACGGCAGCTCGGCCGCTTGATCTGGCGTTTTAACTTCGCCGTCAATCGCGCATTGATCATGTATCGCGAGCCGATCCTCGACATGCAGCTTGTGCAGGAACGGATCGCCAATGCGGCGATGGATCTTTTCGCCTCGACATGCGTCCTCAGCCGTTTGGACGGCGAAATTCAATTCGCTCGTCGAAACGGTGATGCGGCAGCGCCCGATCATTCCGCCGCCGACCTGTTTCTGCGTCAATCGTTTCGCCGGATTCGCCGTTTCCTAGCCGGGTTGACGGACAACGATGACAAAGCGGTGCTGACGGCAGCTAAATCATGCCTGGCCAAGCCTACCAGCTAACTCCGAAAGCATTCGCGAGTAAAATTTTGGCCGCGCGCATTTACACCGACAAGGATGCCGATCTTCGCTGGCTGAAGGGAAAAATTTCCTCGGTGATAGGCTTCGGCGCGCAAGGCCGCGCGCACGCTCTCAATCTTCGAGATAGCGGGATGGACGTAATCGTTGGGCTTTATCCCGGCAGCAAGTCGCGCTCGCGCGCGGGGCGAAGCGGCCTTCGTGTGCTCGACACCCCAGAGGCTGTTCGACGCGGCGACATTATTTTTCTGGCGCTCTCAGATACGCAGATGCCGGCGATTTATCGGGACCAGATCGCTCCCAACTTGCGTCCCGGTCAGACTCTGCTCTTTGCGCACGGCTTCGCGATTTATTACCGGACCATCGTTCCCCGCAAAGATGTCGATGTGGTGATGGTCGCGCCCAAGGGGCTGGGGCCGATGGTGCGCCGGGAATTTGTCCGTGGTCGCGGCGTGCCTGCGTTGATTGCAGTTCATCAAGATCGCAGCCGACACGCGAAGCAAACGGCCCTGGCGTGGGGGAAAGGAATTGGCTGCACGCGTGCCGGTGTACTCGAAACGACTTTTCGCGAGGAGACTGAGACCGATCTTTTTGGCGAGCAAGCAGTGCTTTGTGGCGGCACGAGCGCGCTGATTCGCGCCGGCTTTGACACGCTCGTCCGCGCCGGCTATCCGCCCGAGCTCGCGTACTTCGAATGTCTGCATGAGCTCAAGTTTATTGTCGATCTTATCCACGAAGCAGGACTCGCCGGAATGCGCAAACTGATTTCGGACACCGCAAAGTGGGGGGAATTGACCGTTGGCCCAAAGATTATCGATCAGACAGTGCGCAAACACATGAGATCTGCGCTGCGCGATATCCGCTCAGGAAAATTTGCGCGCGAGTTTGTTCGTGAAATGACAACCGGCTCGCGCCGTCGTGCCGATCTGCTGCGCGAGGCTGAAGCGCATCCGATCGAGAAAGTCGGCGCGCGCCTGCGCGGCTTAATGAGCTGGAAATAGAAAACAAAAAACAGTTGGCGCTGCCGTTCCGGCAGCGTACCGCTCGCCGAACTCTTTTTTGGCGAAATTCTTATTTGTACTGCTCGCGCCCGATAACCTCTAGGTTGTTGGCGGTGGTCGGAAAAACCCCTTCCAACTTTTCGCATCGCAGCGGAATGCCAGAAGCGATGGTCTTCACGTAGCAGATTTTTACGACCGTTGGATAAGCAATCTGCTGTGTCGGTCGCGCAACTACGCTCTTGCCCGGGTCTGTAGCAAATGCCGATGCGCAAAATGCAAGTGCGAGCACGATGCCTACATATGTTTTCATACCCTGATTGTGAGCCCGCTTCGAACTTTGCGCAAGCGAATTCGAAGCGTCTTTAGGACAAAGAAACGGCGCTGTCGGCCACCCGTCTTCGCAACGCTACGGCGCGACAAGGAAGCTTCGGCTGGCGAGTCAGCTGGCAGCGCAAAGCTTCAATCTGCCCAAAGAAAGTGTTCCAGGCGCAGATAATTCAGCCGGGCCTTGGCTTCCTCGCTTCGGTTGCCACCCGCCGCGGCCATGCGCTCATAGATCGCCGCCGCGGACTCCCATTTCGAATCCTCCTCCAACAACCGCGCCGCATTAAATCCAGCCTTGTAGTACCAGAAGAGTTCAGGTTCTCCATCTGGGCGTCCCGTAACTGCGGGATCCTCCAGGATTTTGTAAAACGTCTCGAGCGCGCCGGCGCGGTCGTTTTTCTTTTCCAGACAGAGGGCCTTTTTGAATAGCGCCTGGTTGCGCCAGTAGCTGGGCTCGTTTTTGTTCGACGCCAATTGGTCATAAATTTCGATGGCCTGCTGGTAATTTGCGCTCCCGCCCATCTCAAAAAAAATGTCGCCCTTGCCGCAAAGGGCTTCTCGTTTTTCAGATTGCGGAGCGTCGCTTTTCAGCACTTCATCGTACAATGTGAGAGCGTCTTTGGGCTTGCCAAGCTTGCGCTCGATGAGGGCTTGTTCATTGCGTGCGGCCCACCGTAGCGCGCCCTTTTTCTGCACGACCTGATCGAACAGAACAATCGCCCGGTCCAGCGCATGTTCGCCCATACTCGACATGGCCGATTCCGCCGCGAAAAAAAGCGCTTTTTCCGCGAGCGAATCATCCGGATTTTGTTGCGTAATAATTTCAAACTGCGTCTGAGCGTTTGCGAAATCCTGGCGCCGGTAATAGAGCTCCGCCAATTTCATGCGCACTTCGCGAGCGAACGGTGAAGAGCCGTGTTGCTCCAGAAATCGCTTCGCCAGCTCAATAACTTTCGTCTCATTTCCACTCGCAAATTCCTCCACCCAGATGCGGAGGTAATCGGCCCGCTCCGCCGCCGCGGCAGTCGGCGCCGACTCGGCTGCACGAGCCAGATTTTTGCGCGCTTCGTCCACGCGCGGCGACGACGAGTGAAAGGCCAGCTCCGCCAAGGCAACCCATGCTTCCGACACGCGCGGATTTTTGGGAAAATCACGAATAAACTGCCGCATTGAAGCCTCCGCGTTTTTGTCGCCTTTCGCCGCCTGCATCAGACCTTCCTCCAATTGCAAATTGGCGCGAGCCTCTTCGTCGCCGCCCTGCTCCTTCAGCTCGGTGTAATCAACCAGGAAACGAGCGTGATTACCAAGTTGCAACCAGCCGCTGGAGGCGTTAACCAGCGCGGCTCTCGCCCATGGTGAATTGGAATGCGCGATTTGTTCAAAAGCCGCCGTCGCGGTATCAAATTGCTTCGCCAGATAGTGCGCTTGCGCAGATAAAAAATCGATCCGCGTCAGCAAAGCCCGTTCGGGATGCAGCAGACGCGCGTCATCCAAAATCGCAATCGCCTCATCGAAATGCCGGTCTTCCGCTTCAAATTGCGCAAACTCTAGCAAAGCAGGCGCGATCGCCGGCGATTTGATGCTGGTGCGCCGCAGATCAGTAAATAGTTGGCGGGCCCGCTCTCTCCGCCCGGCGCGAATTTCCAGCCGTGCGAGATACCACCTCGCGAATGTTCGACGTGGCTCTTCGGGTTTGCGCACCCATTTCTCGAGTTCGCTGCGCGAGGGTTTATGCTCCGCGCGATACAACTCATCTAATTTTGCAAACAGAAGAGGCAGAGCCGGGTCTGCCGGGTGACGCTCGATATATTGCTCGATGACATCATCTCCGGCTTCGGGCGTTTTTAGCTGCTCGTGTGCTTCCGCTATGCCGAAAAGTGCCGCGACTAACGTAGTATGAGTCGCTCCCTGTGGCCTTTTCAGAAGCGCTTGAAACGTACCGAGGGCTCTCTCCGGCCGGCGCAAGATCAGCTCCAGACGCCCGCGTAATAGTCGGCGTTCTCTTCGCTCCGCAACCAATGTTGGCCGCATTTCGTCCAGGAGACGCTGCGCATCAGGGGCGTTGGCCATTTCAATGTAGAGTTCAGCCGCTCGTAATTGCGCTCGGACAGCCCATTGTTTGTCATGGACGAGAAGATTAAGCTTTTTCAAAGCTTCTTCCGGCTTTCCTAACGCGCACAGCATTTCCGCCGCCCCAAAAACGGCTGGTTTGCGGAATGGTGAACCTTCGTCCGTCATCACTTCCTCATAGAGCGGCAGCGCATCTGCCCAACGATTCAGGTCCGCGAAGGCTTGAGCGCGCCAGAACTTTGCCCATTGGAGTTCGCGTATTCGAGCGTTCGCTAACAAAACGAGAGTATCTTCCGGCTCTTTTGCAGCCACCTGGGCTTCGGCAAGTTTCTCGGCAACCGCGCGCCATTCGTTATCGGGCAGATTCTTATTTAGCAATGCCTGCAACCGCACGACTGCCACCTCCGGCACCCCCTGTGTAAGCGGCGCACTCGCTCTGGAAATCTCAGCGGACACGTCCGCGCGGGCGGACTGCGCGAGCACGCTGATGAATCTTACGGGGATCATTTCCGCTCCAGCATCTGCCGCAAGTATTGCCCCGTATGGCTATTTGGAACACTTGCAATCTCCTCCGGCGCACCGGCTCCGACGACCTCACCGCCACGTTCACCGCCTTCAGGTCCGAGATCAATGATCCAGTCGGCGCACTTGATCATCTCCAGATTATGTTCGATCACAATCACCGTATTTCCCGCGTTGCGCAGCTTCATCAACACTTGCAGCAGTTTCTCAATATCGGCGAAATGCAATCCCGTCGTCGGTTCATCGAGAATGTAAAGGGTGCGCCCGGTTGCCTTTTTCGCAAGCTCAGTGGCCAGTTTCACCCGCTGGGCTTCTCCACCGGAAAGAGTTGTTCCTGCCTGCCCAAGCCGCAAATAGCCAAGACCAACATCCAGCAATGAGTTTAGCTTTTCCGAAATGCTGGGCACATTGCGGAAAAAGCGGGCTGCCTCATCCACGGTCAGATCGAGTGCGTCGGCAATATTCTTGCCTTTGTAAGTGATCTCAAGCGTCTCGCGGTTGTAACGCTTGCCATGACACACTTCGCATTCCACATACACGTCCGGCAAAAAGTGCATCTCGATCTTGATCAACCCGCCGCCTTCGCAGTTTTCGCAACGGCCGCCTTTGACATTGAAACTGAAGCGCCCTGCGTCGTAACCCCGCACGCGCGCCGTGGGCAATTGTGCGAACAGCTCACGTATGGGCGTAAAGGCGCCGGTGTAAGTAACGGGATTCGACCGCGGCGTTCGCCCAATCGCGCTCTGGTCAATCACAATCGCCTTGTCGATCTGTTCCATTCCGCGAAGCGCCCGATAAGCGCCCGGTTTTTCTTTCGCATTGTAAAAACGCCGAAACAGAGCGCGCCGCAGAATGTCGTCCACCAGTGTAGATTTGCCGCTGCCGGACACGCCGGTTACGCAAGTAAGACTGCCAAGAGGAAACGGGACATCGATTTTTTTCAGATTGTTTTCGCTCGCGCCCACGATGGTAAGCCAGCCGTCGGGCTGCGGCTGGACGCGGTGTTTTGGAACCGCAATGCGCGCGCGTCCGGAAAGATAATCGGCTGTTAAAGAATTTTTCGCGCGCAGGATATCGCTAAGATTTCCCTGTGCAACGATCTCGCCGCCGCGCGGACCTGCGCCCGGGCCGAGATCGATAATGTGGTCCGCAGCACGGATCGTTTCTTCATCGTGCTCGACCACGATCACCGAATTGCCCAGATCACGCAGCCGTCGCAGCGTGCCCAGCAAACGCGCATTATCGCGCTGGTGTAAGCCGATGCTCGGTTCATCCAAAATATAGAGAACGCCTGCCAGACCCGAGCCAATTTGCGCCGGATTCGCTGCGCTTCGCCTCCGGAAAGCGTGCCGCTCTCGCGATCCAACGTGAGATAGCCCAGCCCGACCTCGACAAGAAATTGCAGGCGCGATTGAATTTCGCGAACGACGTCGCTGACGATGGCCTGTTGTTGCGCGGTCAGCTCGAGAGCTCCAATAAATTGCAGGGCTGCCTCTACGGTTTGTTCACTGAATTGATGGATGTTCAACTCGCGCCCATGTCGATCCTTAATCGTGACAGCCAGGATTTCCGGTTTAAGTCTTGCGCCGCCGCACACTTTGCACCGCTCGCGGGTCATGAACGCGCGAATCCGAGCGCGCGTGAACTCGCTCTGTGTTTGCTCGTATAGCCGCTGCATTTGCGGCACAAGACCTTCGAACGGCTTTGTGACTTTTCCCGCGCGTGCAGGACCATCGCTGGCAAACTCCATTTCAATCCGCTGGCCATTGGTGCCGAAATAAAGCGCGGTTTTAAATTCGTCCGGCAACTCAGCAAACGGCACATCTTCGCCAACGTGGAAATGTTTCACGAGCGCGCTTTGCAGATGACGATAGTAGGCCCGCATGCGCTTCGTGCCGCGTCGCCACGGTGTGATTGCTCCCTCGGCCAGGGTTTTGCGCGGATCGGAAATCATTAGATCGGGATCGATGACCAGTTGCGTGCCAAGCCCGTGGCAAGCCGGGCATGCCCCGAGATGACTGTTGAAAGAAAAGTGTCTGGGAGTGAGCTCGCCCAGCGTGAATCCGGTCTCCGCGTTTCCGTAATCTGTGGAGTAACGGAGCTCTTTCGCATGTTCTTCTTCGATGTTCGGTGTTCGGTGTAGGGCGTTCGATGTTTTCTGCCTTGGTCGCAGGATAGCCAATCTGTTCCCACCCCATTTGAGCGCAGTCTCAATTGAATCTGTGAGGCGCACACGAATCCCATCGCGCAGGACCAACCGATCGACGACCGCCTCGATCGTATGCCGGCTGTTCTTGTTGAGCCGGATCGGCTCGGGGCGATCCAGCTCGGTAATCTGACCGTCGATCCGCGCACGAACGAATCCTTCGCGCCTGAGCTTTTCGAGAACATCCCGGAATTCGCCGGCCTGATTCTCAATCAGCGGCGCCAGCACAATGATTTTGGATCCCGGTTCGTAGGACAGTATCTGATCGACAATTTGCTGAGGCGTTTGGCGACTCAGCGGCCGACCCGTCACCGGATCGTGCGGCTGACCAATAGCGGAAAAAAGGACGCGGAGATAATCATAAGTTTCAGTGGTGGTCGCGATTGTCGATCTTGGATTCGTGCCCGCGCTGCGCTGCTCGATGGCAATAGCAGGCGAAAGACCTTCGATAAAATCGATATTTGGCTTCTCCATCTGATCGAGGAACTGCCGAGCATAAGCCGAGAGGCTTTCGACATAGCGGCGCTGCCCTTCGGCATAAAGAGTGTCGAAAGCCAGCGAGGATTTCCCCGAGCCACTCAGACCGGTAATGACCACCAGCTTCTCCCGTGGAATCTCCACATGAAGGTTCTTGAGATTGTGCTGGCGGGCACCACTAATTTTGATAACTTGCGCAGGCATTCTGACGGGGAATGTCGAACCTATCAGTCAAGCACAGCCATTCGTTTTCTCCAGCGAAATTGCGGCAAGTTTCAAGATCAGCGCATGAACAGCGATTTTGCTGGCCCGAACCGGTTCAGTAGGTCTTCAGGGTGGTCACCGGCAGCAAAAGTCGGAGAGTTTGCCTACTGGACGGCGGTCGCAGTTATCTTCGCATGGGCGGCGTGGCTGCGGTTCCGGCTACCGCTCGAGCCGATCGCTGTTCCTGACTATCTATTACCGGCGCTCAAAAAATTGATCGGGGACGAGTTTGGCGATATAGCGCTGGGGCGTACCATTATCTATCCGGGATTCGTGTATCTCGTGTTGCGAGTCTTTGGAGATTTTCGGGGGATTACGGTCATTCAGCATCTTCTTGGGTTGGTGGCTGGCGGTGTGTTGCTGCTCACTTGGCGACGGATTCGCGATTTCATTCCAAGTGCGCATTTGCCATTTCCGATTTATCGCTGTCTGGGATTAATAGCTGCGGCAATTTATATTTTTTCCAGAGAGCCGCTCTGGTTTGAAATGAGCATTCGGCCGGAGGGCATTTGCGGATTTTTGATCAGCATAAATCTCTACTTTCTCCTCCGATTCACTGCTTGCTGTTTTTTGGAAAGCCGCCGAACGGCCACGGTCACCTATGGAATCGCGACTGTGTTCAGCTCGATCCTGCTGGCTTCAGTGAAGCCAAGTTTTTGGCTGACTGCGATCGTCGTACTGGTACCGGTCGCCACGCTTTTCTTTCGACGGGGCTGGTTTCGGCAAAAGATTCTGCTCGGTGGAGCGGTGGCAGCGAGCGCAGCGTTGTTATTATTACCGGAGCGCTTCCTAATCCGTAATAACGACGTGAATGAGTGCTTTTTGCCGACCCAGCTCTTCGTAATTCATGCGAACTTAATCCGTGATCAAATGGGTGATGATCTGGAACGCAATGC
Organism: Verrucomicrobiota bacterium; assembly: GCA_003219335.1. Lineage (GTDB taxonomy): Bacteria > Verrucomicrobiota > Verrucomicrobiia > Chthoniobacterales > UBA10450 > Udaeobacter. Next base: position 8,151 of record QHOF01000098.1, read on the forward strand.
GAAAGTCCCCTATCCACGGGAATGGCTTGGGCGCGTTCATGCTGTGCTTAGCGCCGAGATTGCTAAATCTTTCGCGGCTTGGCCGCGGCATTATCGCACACTGGGTTTCGATCCTGATTATCTGATGTACACCCCAGCGTCTATTGCGGTGCAATTACACAAGGAATTTGGCAATGTCTCTGCGCTTTGCGCTTTTTATTGGTATTACTACTGGCGAATCTGGCTGCACCGGCCACTTCTCGTGGCGAAGAAGATCATGCGCCAAATGTCAATCTTTTATGCGCCGAAGTGCCCCGCCTATCGACTAGGGAACTTTCTCTCGCTTAGCGAGGACTATAAACGCAGCGTTACTTCCCTTGGCTCGGAACCCTATCGCAAAGTTTGGACAGCTTATCCTCCAGCTATGAATTTTATGAGCCGGACGGAGCTGTTGGCACGCACTGCGCCGCTCGTGGAACAGCCAGCTTATATTCGGAGACCACTCGGCATTCTGGCGGCAACGTATCTGCCATTATTATTGATCGCGCTCGCGCTAAGCGTTGCGGTGTTCTCGCACGAGGGAACCCGAAGACGGCTCGGCTGGCTCGCGGCTATAGTCCTTCTCGCCTATGTGTATAGTGCAGCGAATTGCTTCGAAGTTGCAGTTGTTCATTCGTTGGATAATCCCCGCTACCTCACCGTGCAAATGTTCTTTGCGATTCTCGCGCAATTCCTGACAACCCTGCTGATTTTTGAGGTTCTTCTTGCCAAGGAAGCGAAAACCTTGAATCGCGCTGGAATTGAAGGAAATTGCGGCCCGAATCTGCGTGGTGGGCCCGCATGGAAGTTGTAATAAACGAGCGCAAGACAAACCAGGAAGCCTGCGGACCGGCTGCGCTGGAACAAAGGCGCGAAGGCGCGCGGCAGCACTTGGCAGCTATCGCCTCGCGCCGCGAAAGTTGGATAAAGCGCAACAGGTATTATTACGAACTCCTAAGCCGACTTCTTCGGTTCCTGGTCGAGCCGGGTAAAAGAGTGCTGTCGGTTCGTTGCGGCACGGGCTATCACTTGGCCGCCGTCGCGCCCAGCGAAGGGAAAGGCGTGGACCTTTGCGCCGAGATAGTGGAAATCGCGCGACAACGCGATCCCGCATTTCACTTCGAAGTCGCTTTTCCAGACAAAGAGGAATTCCGTCAGATTTTCGGATCGGATGAGAAATTCGATTACATCCTCTTCAATGGTATCGGCGACACGGTGGATGTGCTCCAGGCGTTGCGCAACTTGAGGCCGCTATGTCTGCGACACACCCGTTTGCTGGTCGAAACCTATAATCATTTGTGGGAGCCGTTGGTCGCCTTCGCCGAATGGACCGGGATGAAGGTGCCTCTCACGCAGCAAAACTGGCTTTCCACGACCGACATTCGTAACCTGATGAAGCTCGCTGGATTTGAGGTTCTCGAGACACACTGGATCGTGTTGCTGCCAAAGTATGTGCCGTTGCTGTCGGCGTTCTTGAATCGATTCTGCGCGCGTCTGCCATTGTTAAAAAAACTGTGCATGACGCAGATCGTTATTGCCCGAGCGCTGCCGCCGCCGGTTCCAAAGGAAGAGTTGTCGTTCTCGGTGATTGTTCCCTGTAAAGACGAGAGAGGCAATGTGGAAGATGCCGTCCAACGCATACTGCAAATGGGGCGCCAGACGGAAATAATTTTTTGCGACGATCAATCGACCGACGGCACTGCCGATGAGGTCATACGAATATGCTCACTTTACCCCGAAAAGAACATTCGACTCGAACGCGGTCCGGGGGTTTGCAAGTCCAAAAATGTGTGGACCGGGTTTAATGCTGCCAGATCAGATGTGTTGTTGATTCTTGATGCCGGCCTAACGACGATGCCCGAGGAGCTGGTTTATTTTGTGGACGTAATTGCCTCGGGCCACGCGGAATTCGTTAACGGATCGCGCCTGGTCTATCCGGTCCCAAAAGGAGCGATGAACGCAGCAAACATGCTGGGCAATAAATTTTTCAGTGTTGCTTTTACCTATCTGCTCGGGCAACGAGTAAAAGATACGCTATGCGGCACCAAAGTCCTCTGGAGAAGCGACTGGGAGCGGATTAAACCGATGCTCGGAAGCTGGGGAACCGAAGACCGATGGGGAGACTATGAGCTGCTATTTGGCGCCGCAAAGTTAAACCTTAAAATTTTGGACCTGCCGGTCCACTACCAGGAACGCATCTATGGTTCCACAAAGATGACCAAGGTCTTTCGGAACGGACTCGTCATGCTAAAGATGTGCTGGCATGGGTTTTTGAAACTAAAACTGGGCTACTAACTCGCTGTCTCAAATTCTAGAGCTGGCGACCAAACGCATGGGTTTCAAATTCCCGGTCAACTGAAAATCTTCTAATGCAAGAGCGCATCGCCAAGGAAATTCAGCACGGCCGCTTCCTGGCCGAGCATGGGGCTGGTGAGATTTGGAATTGGGAGAGTCCAGCGGGCAGACTGCGCTGGGCGCGCCGGGTGAAGATGCTCAGTGGGCATCTCCAGCCGGGAATGAGTGTCCTAGAGCTGGGGTGCGGTACTGGCTATTTCACTCGGGAACTGGCTCGCTCCGGAGCGGACATTATCGCAATTGACGTTTCGCCTGAGCTTCTGGAAACCGCGAGGGTGAACTGTTTTGCGACAAATGTTCGTTATGAACTCCAGAACGCCTATGAATTGCGCTATCCTGACGCCGAGTTTGATTCAGTGGTGGGCAGCTCGGTTTTGCATCACCTCGAGATCGAAGCGGCACTACGCGAAATTTACCGGGTGTTAAAGCCCGACGGCACAATTTACTTCACAGAGCCAAACATGCTGAATCCTCAGATCGCAATCCAAAAAAATGTGCCCTGGGTGAAGCGAAAACTTGGCGACTCACCGGACGAGACCGCATTCTTCCGGTGGCCGCTCCGGCGACTGCTCGAACGAACGGGCTATCGTGATATTCGGATCGATCCATTTGATTTCCTGCACCCGAAAACGCCGCTTCCGCTGGTAGATCGAATAAACAGGTTAGGCCGTTTTCTCGAAAACATGCCAGTGATCTCGGAGTTCGCCGGTTCGCTGTATATTCGCGCCGTCAAATGAGCAACCCGACGGTCGCACTGAGCGAAGAGGCTAACGATCGTGAGATCACGTTGCAAAACCGCGCGCGCCTCGGGGCCAATAAAAATCTGCTCTTCTGGTATCGCAAACTCTACCGTGATCAGTTCAAAGCGTTTCCCGACCCGTCGGCGCTCTCGATCCTCGAGATAGGAAGCGGTACTTCGCCTTTGAAGCAATTTCTCTCAAACGTCATCACCAGTGATGTGCTTGAGCTTGATTATCTCGACCTAGTGTTTGACTGCCACGAGATCGACAAATTGGATACGATCAAGGACAACAGTCTTGACGTGATTACACTCACCAATGTGTTGCATCATCTTAAAAGCCCGATTGCGTTTTTGAACCGCGCGGCCAACAAGTTGAAATCTGGCGGCAAAGTGATCGCCACCGAGCCATTTTTTTCCGCGATTTCAACCGTTATCTTTAAGTATCTGCACCATGAACCGGTCGATTTCAAAATTTCCGAGCCAGAACTGGAGGAAGTGCAGGGCCCACTGGCATCGGCCAACATCGCGCTGCCCTGGCTGATTTTTTTCCGCCGGCGCGACTGGCTCCAATGTTTGAATGACAACTTCGATCTCGCCAACCTTTCGCTCCGGCCTTTTAGCGCGCTCTCCTACATGGCTACCGGAGGGATATCGCGCATGCTGCCGGTCCCGCATTTTCTTTATCGCGCATTATTTCCGGTTGACCTGGCGCTTAGCCGTTGTTGTCCGCAGTTATGCGCCTCGTTCTTCACTCTCAATCTCACGCGGCGCTGATGTCGATGCTTTCGCTGCTTCGCAGTATCGGAAACAAGATTTACCAACACGCCTTTCCAATCTACCGGCCCCTTTACGCCGCATATAAGGCAGGTGCCGACCGCGTGGAGCGGCAGCTACTGAGAAAAGTGCTCTTTCCCGGCGCAATTGTGGTGGATGCCGGGGCAAATATCGGGATTTACTCGCAATTTCTCTCCCGCTGTGTTGGCCCGACCGGCAGCGTCCACGCGTTTGAACCGTCGCCGGATAATTTCAAGCGGTTGCGCGCCGCTACCCGTGCGCTGCCCAACGTCCACGCCTTGCAGTCCGCGATTGGAGAGCGCAGTGGCGACTCCGAACTCTATCTTTCGGATACCCTCAACATTGATCATCGCACTTATGCTGCTAACGGAAACGCACGTCGCACCGTGCCAATTCAAATGGTAGCGCTGGATGACTACTTCAAGCCCGGCCATCGCGTGGACCTGATCAAAATGGATATCCAAGGATATGAGCTTCATGCCTTGCGCGGGGCCAGCCGTGTTGTGGCGGATAATCCCGGTATCAAGCTCCTCCTTGAATTTTGGCCCTACGGCCTGCGGCACGCTGGCGCGCACTGGGATGTCCTGATTGCGGACCTCGAGGAGAGAGGTATGATGATCCGGCAAGTGTGCGCTGAGGGCCTAATTCAGTTGCGGCGTGACTCTGTGGATGAGAACCCGGACTGGTATGTAAACTTGTTCGCGTCGCAAGACTTCGATGCTGCAGAGCATAGGCTTGCATCTGGTGAGAAGTATCATTGTTAGCAGTCTCATTATTCTCACCGCAGGTGCTGGCGTGATATTACTGCTAGGGAAGGGCGGCAAGGCAGGTGCTAGCAGGGTAAGGCAAGTAAGTGGGCCTGTTAAGACCACTGCGGCTACTGCGCCGCCGATACGACCCCAGACAATACAGGGACGAATTGACGATTTTAACCAGGCCATTGCGCTGCGACCAATACGGATGTGGGGTCAGGCGACGAAATACGGATTTATGCTCGCGGTTTCTGGGAATCCCAAACTGAATCCGCCGCACGCACGCGTCACGCTTACGCATCCAACCGCTGCTCCGGTCGTTCTGGAGATCCAATACACTGTCCCGCAAAATATAGTCGAGATGATTAGAGATCACACTGAAGCGGCCAGTAAGTTTCATGGGGTGACCGTTCAGGTTGCCACCCAGCGCTCTGGCAGCAACAGCTGTGCCCTGTTGAAGCTTGACCCTTTGCGAAACACGGACCATCGCAGATGGTTGTCTTATCTTCTGACTTTGCCGACCGAAACCAGCGAAATTCTCTTCTGGATTACCAGTTTGCCACCATACTACGATGTTTCATGGGCTAACTGCTACATTTCATTGCCCCAGTTGCGAGTCGCGCCCAATGCAACGTCTGCCACGCCTGGTCCTTATCAGAGTCCAAGCCAACAACCATAACCAGGTAGGGACGCATCTAGCTTGTTTTATCAAACGATGAGCGTTGTGACCTTTTCAGTCTAGCGATATCGGAAACAGATGTTTGCCCGCATTTCACACTTTGATGTTGGTAAGCTAGTCCCATCCGCATCCTGTGCGCGAACCTGTGCTCGGGAATGGGCAATGAGGGGCGCACGATACCTTCGGACAATTGCAGCATTCACTTTGCTTTTTCTGCCCTCACTATGGCTGCTGACACATCCTTTCGGTTGGATAACTGGACTTGAGACGATGGCGCTAGGCACATGGGTGCCGCTGATTTGTTTCGGCTTGATCGGAAGCCTGCGCTTTTTCTGGAAGGACAGAGACCTTTCATGGCTGGAATGCGCAGCGATCACGCTGTGTTTTGCCAGTGTACAGGCTTATATTTTTAATACGGCATTGCATCCCCAAAACCGGTTCAACCTTATTGGAGGTCTGTTACCAAATGCCGACCCGTCCATGTATTTGTCGCTGGCAAATCAATGGAGTGATGGCATTCGGGTGGTGACACCACAGACCACAAGACAGTTCTTCCCATGTTTTTTGGCCGCGATGCTTTGGATCTGCCGACGCGACCTGAAGCTCATTGTATCCATATTCACGTTGATCACGGGCGCGCTGTCGTTTCTGGCCTGGCGTCAGGTTCGCCTAACGTTTGGTTGGTTGGGCGCAACATTATTCGTGGCGCTCGTCTTTTTCTTTTATCGTTGCGATGTCGTCGGGCTGCTGCGCACAGAACAACTTGGGCTTTGGTTCGCGCTCGTTGCGCTGGCTTTGCTGCTACGAGGCCTCCGCGAAAAGCGTGAGGCGTTGTGGTGCGCAGGACTGTTCAGCCTCGTCATGGGACTCAACACGCGGGCGGGCGCGTACCTAGTGCTTCCTTTATTAGTCCTTTACAGTAGGTGGCTTTTCCGGCGAAGTCGCTGGGGCTGGCGCAGCATGATGGTGGCTGGGTTGATTTGCCTGGGTGCGATGCTGTTGAATTTCGCGTGTTACTTGATCTTTTTTGCTCCTCCGCGGCCGACTTCGAATTTCTGGCTGTGCTTTTACGGGATGCTAAGCGGCGGCAATTGGGTAACTGCACTGAACGAAATAGGGCTTAATGATACGAACCTGATCGCTCGAGGGAAAGCGTTGATTTTGTTAAGAGCCGAACCGTGGCGCGTTCTTAGAGGATTTTGGAAAGCCTGCGCGTATGCCTGGAACACGAACACCTTTTACGGTATTCCGCCGACGGCCGAGACGTTTTGCTCGTGGATGAAGTGGTTGACAGTCTTGGGAGCCGTTATTCCATGGAGTTGGGCTGTCTTGCGCAAGAGGTCGGCGGAATTGGAGTCGTTCATAATGTTGGTCGTGTCAGGAACGATCCTCTCATTACCTTTTGCCCCCCCGTGGGATGGGGGGCGCCGCGTCTATGCGGTAGCATTTCCTTTCATCTATCTGTCACCGGTGCTGCTGATCTGCTGGAGTTGGGCCAACGCGCGCAGGTATCTATCCCTGCCGAGTGCATCTGATAATCCGGCCGTAGCAGAGAGGCATCTTGCAAACGGAGAGAACCGGATAATGAGCCTGACCCTGGCAGGCCTCGTGATACTGATGCTTTTTGCTACTGTCGTTCCACTGCGTTTGATGCTCTCGAAACACCATACGATCAAGGGCTGGCAGCCGCAGTTCTGCGTCCCCGTGCCGCGCGGCTGCCCGGCAAAAAACCTCCCAGGCGGTTACCAAATTCACTTGATTTCCGATAGCGGCCGGACGTTCGTGCCCTGGGTGCGGATATCGGACTTTCGCAGGAGTATTGATGGCAATTTTGAAACACTGCGTGCGCCCTGGCTACTGGATCTGTTGAATGATTTGCCGGAAGGCACTACCATCGGGGCAGCGTGTCACAGTAACTTTTTTGTTATTGGGACGGATAAAGCGCAAACAAAACGAATATCGCAACGTAATCCAATCCTCAATCGTGCCTGGCATCGCATTATTTATGATGACGACTATCCCATACCGCCTTACTCATGTCAGATACTAAGTCAGCCTCAAGCGCCGCCACTTTTGCCAGGCAGGTGATTATCTTATTTGTTTTTGTCGGTGAGGTCACAATCGTCGTGTATTTTGGGGCGTAGCCATGCAGTTCCGCGGCGGGTTTCCACTGATGCAACTATCGGTCCTCGGGCGAACGGATGATCTGCGCCTGGAATTCATTGAGGGAAATGATGTAATTCATTCTTGCAATTTGCCCTGGAGTGAGTTTGTGCGCGCCTTCCAGCCAAATTCGCAGAGAGCGATCACCACACGGTCAGTGAGCCCACGAAATAACGGCAGGCTAACTGTCCGCGCTGGCGATGATTCGCCCGATCCCCAATGCCCTATGCGTGAAACATCCCTCACAGGTATTCTGACAAGGAATGTCGAACCTTTTCGTTAGGCACAACCGTCTGTTTTCTCCAGCGCAAGCGCGCGCGTTTTTCACTGAAAACGATCCATTGTGCCCTTGAATAGCGATTCGAATTTGCCAGAGGATTATCCGGAAGGTATTTACGGGTCTAACAAAATGGCGACCTTTTCTCGTGATGCGGTGTACGCCCCTTTGCAGTTGCCGCGGCTTTACAACCTGGTGCAGAAACTAGTAGGCGGTGGACGGGATCGCGCAGCTTTTGTACGAACGCACGTCGTTTTCCGGCCTGATGATAAAATTGTGGATGCGGGTTGCGGCACTGGTGGCGCGCTGGAGTTTCTACCTCCGGTGAAATACCTCGGGTTTGATCCTAACGCTCACTATGTTCGTGTAGCCCGATCGCGATATGGGAGCCGTGGAGAATTCTTGTGCGGAGATGCAAACAGCCCGCGAGTTCGGGAGTTGGCACAGGGAGCCGACGCGTTTCTCTCCCTGGGAGTGCTCCATCATCTCACGGACCAGCAGATCCGTGAAATATTAAGCCTGGCACAAACGTGTCTGCGGCCCGGCGGTCGTTTCATTTTTTACGAACCTTGCTTCAGCGCAAACGATCATTGGGTTGGCCGAATATTTATGCGCCTTGATCGCGGTGGAAATATCAAAACCGATCAGGCTTGGCGGGCCTTGATATCAGAGTACTTTGCGACGGTAGAGGAGTATATCCGCCGACCCGTATATTTGTTCCGTTATACCATTCAGGCTCTCATCGGCCGGGATCCGCGCCTGCGCTGATTTTTTCGCGTTGCATCAGATAATCGAGAAAGGACTGGAGTCGAAAGTCGTAATCCCGGCGTGCCTCGGCGCTATTGTAGGTTTTGGGTAGAACCAGGCGATCGATTTGATCGCGCTTGAATGGTACAGGTAATCCGAGCGCCTTCGCTGCGCGAAGGATCATCACCGGCACAGGCACAACAAAGAGAGGACGCACGGAACTGCGGAGCGATCGGGCCATCTCGCGAGCAGTGCACAAATGGTCGGCGCGGAGAATGTACGTTTGTCCCGCATGGCGACGGCTAATTGTTGCCTCCGCAATAAAATGCGCGGCATCCTGCATGCTAATCGGCGCATACTTGACTGAGCCACCGTAGCGAAAGTCCAGCAAGATGTGAGTCCTCTGCGCAAATGCAACGAGCGCATCAATGCCCTCGCCATCCTTCGAACCGTAAATCTCTGCTGGCCGGATGATCGTATAGTCCAAACCGCTGCCGCGAATCGCTTCTTCGGCCATCCATTTAGAGCGTCCATAAGCGCCGCCATCAAGGTGCGCGCAAATTGTGCTGACATATACAAAATGCTGCGAGGGCAGGCACCCGGCCAGCAATTGTTTCGTCAATTCTGTATTCACACGAAGATATTCGGACGGATTTTCTGAATGCGTGACAGCCGCCATATGCAGAATCACCTGTGCTCTTTTCAATGGCGCCGGGTTGCGGACAGCTTCCTCCAGCCCCCCATGCAACAGCTCCATTTCGACCCCCGGAATCTCGACATTACGACGGTGTACCGTCGCCACGGCACAGACTCGCGATGCCAGATTGCGC
>QHOF01000510.1:0-246 GCA_003219335.1 Verrucomicrobiota bacterium
AAAAAGCAGACGGTGATGGGCTTTGGCGCGCCGACGGAGGGACACGATTACGTGTCGATGCGCGACAAGATTCTCGATGAGACCAAGCGGGTCTTTAAACCTGAGTTCCTCAACCGGCTCGACGAAATCATTGTCTTTCATTCGCTCGGCAAACCGGAGCTGCTGCGCATTGTCGATCTGGAAGTGGACAAAGTGCTCACGCGCATCAAAGCGAAAGATGTCCATATCGAGCTGAAGCAAAGCGCA
>QHOF01000510.1:294-2436 GCA_003219335.1 Verrucomicrobiota bacterium
CGAGGACCCGCTGGCGGAAGAATTGCTCCGTGGCCAGGTAAAACCCGGCGACCGGGTCGAGGTCATCGCCACCGAAGAAAAACTGTCGTTTCAAGTGCTGGAATCACAAGCACAGAGCAGTGCCCCGGCCTCGGCAAGCTAAAGCGCTTCGCGAAATCACGCTCGTGGATGGGCGTCGGCGTAGGCTTTTTTCAGGCGTTCCACTGTGACGTGCGTGTAGATTTGCGTGGTCGAAAGGCTGGCATGCCCGAGTAACTCGTGAACACTGCGCAAGTCGGCGCCGCGATCTAGCATGTGCGTCGAGAAACTGTGACGCAATTTGTGTGGGCTGATTGAGATGGGAATTGATGTGTGGCGCACATAGCGTTTCAACACCAGCCAGATCGAGCGCGCGGACATTCGTTTGCGCGCCTTGTTGATGAAGAGCGGGCCTGCATGCACGTTGGCCGCCGCCCGATATCTTTGGATCGCTTCCAGTGCAGGCAGGCCCACTGGGCAGACGCGTTCCTTGCGGCCTTTGCCAAATACGCGCACGGACTCCGTGTAAAGATCGACATCAGCCACATCGAGCGCGGCGAGTTCGCTCAGCCGCAAGCCGCTGCTGTAAAATAATTCCATGATTCCGACATCGCGCAGCGGCATCCAGGAAGGTGCGGCGCGGCTCTTCACCTCGCGCACAGGCGCGCCGAGAAGTTCATCCACCTGCTGGCGCGTGAGGACCAGCGGCAGTTTCTTTTCCAGCTTTGGCAATTGCACTTCGCGCACCGGATTACGGCGGAGCTGTTTCCGAGCTGCGAGAAACTGATAAAAGGTGCGCAACGCGGAGAATTGCAGTCGCACGTACGAACGCGCTTGCCCGCGTTTCATCAGCGCAAAGAGATAATCGCGACAATCGTCGGCGGTGCATTTTTTCCACGACCTTTTATTCTCCACGCCGAAAGCAGTTAGCGCCTGGCGATACGCTTTCAGCGTGCGCGGCGAAGCATTTCGCTCGTTGGCAAGGTAGCGCAGGAACTCCTCCACGAGAGAATCGCTCCTTTCTGAAATGCTCGGGCCGTTTGTCATGTCGAGCGAAGTCGAGACATCTCTCGCCTTTTAAGTCGCATCGGCGCAAAAGGCAATATCCAGAGATTCCTCGACGGAGCCTGCCCGGAGCGAAGTCGAAGGACCCGGAATCACAAAGGGATCATTCCGGTTTCTCAACCGTATAACGCAGCTCCGTCGGGCTTGGTTTTCCTCGGATCTGACTTCTGAAAATCGGCGGCGGATTGGTCGAAATTAATTCGTAGCCCTTCAAAACGAACTCGGGATAAACCGAGTTGCTTGCCGGCTCATAGACTTTGTCGCCGCTGAAATAGCCGTAGAGTTTGTATTCGTAATTATTGTCGCTGCCGAATTCGAGGTGTTCGCGATCGGGCGCAAGTTTCTCTTTCTCATTTAACATTACCAACTGCGCGGTGCTCCACGGTTGACCCAGGCGCCGGACGTAGCCCCAGAATTTGAAGTCGGGTTTGTAGTACCGCCGGCCGATGTAATAATCCCCGGGTTGCTCGGCCGCGATGTGTTGCGCCATCTCGATTCTTGCCTGCTGAATCCCCTGCGGGACTGTTTGGCAGCCGGCGAAAAACAGTGCGCACAGCAACAGATTAATTCCCAGCAAAAACTCGGCGGGGCGTCTCATCCTTTCGACGGACATCTTTTATGCAGCTTTGCGCCGGGCGCAATGGCAACGTCAGTGTTAATGAAGTTGGAAATCGAATTTGTCATGCGCGATCAATTGCGTTCCTGCTGCCGGTCCGCTAAAGTTCCCGACACCATGATCGAAGTGGAAGTGCGCGCGCGCGGCTTGCGGAACATCGGCAAAGACCCGGCCGCTGGACAGTCCCGATAACTGATCATAGATCACAAGGGAGTGATGGTTCGATTCTTTAACGCTCTTGGCGCGCCGCTGCTCTCGTTTTTTCAATACTTGGGCGAGCTTGTGCTGCTGACGGCCGATACGTTTCGTTCCATTTTCACACACAGACTCCGCTGGAAATTATTTCTAAATCAAGTTGTTGAAATTGGATTGCTTTCGCAGCTCGTCGTTATAATTACCGGCGCATTCACCGGCGCGGTGTTCGCGGCACAAACATTTTTCCA
>QHOF01000099.1 GCA_003219335.1 Verrucomicrobiota bacterium
GGCAGCTCATTAATCTTAGGCATAAGATTCTTAACTCTCTTGAATCGCCTGAATTAACTGGTACTCAAAATTCATCACGCTGCCGATCCTAGCTTCCGACTTTCCGCCCGCTCTGTGTCATCACCCGGCTCACAAAACGCCGAGCTCGTCGAATCAGTCGCTGATGAGGTCGAATGACACGCTCATCGAGCACGGCCAAAGCGGGATGGACAGGAGGTAGATCAAGCCGCAGCGGAATCCGCAACCGCTTCCGTGACGCGCAATCATTGACAAGCTCCCGCAGAAGCTCTTGCCAGCGAGCGGCGCATCTCTCTTCACCGTACTCAGCTTCCACTTGAGCGCGGGCTGAGCGCGCCAATCGTTCCCAAAGCGCCGGATCTTCCCGTAACCGCCGAACCGCGGCCACAAACCCGTCGCCTCGATCATCTACTAATAGGCCCGTTACGCCGTCCTCAATTAATTCCGATGCCCCACCATGTGCATGACGAAGACCAATGGTAGCCAGACCGCAAGCCATCTCCTCAAGAAGAGCAAGGCCAAGCCCTTCCCAGTCCGACAGAAGCACCCCGGCATGACACTTTAGCAAGTATTTCGAGACGTCATCGTTTTCTACACGGCCGACGAGATGAACCCGCAAACCGTCGCCCTCCTCACGAAGTATCTGCTCTACCACCCGACGGTCCGGGCCGTCGCCGTAGATCAGAGCTTCGGTACCGGGAACCTCGCGAACTGCTCGGCAAAGGGCGTGGGTTACTTCCGAGATCCGCTTTGCTTCCTCCGCCAGTCGCCCCACGTAAGCAAGCCTCAGCCGGCCGTTGGGCTTTTTGGCCACATCTTTTGGAATCGGAACCCCGCACGGAATCCTCCGGACCAAAATTCCCTCGGGACGCCGGTTGAGAACAGCCTGCTCCAGGTACTTGGACACACAGACAAAGGCCGAAACTTGATAAGCGGCCCGGCCGAGGACAAACTCATCTAAAAGTCCAGGGTAAAGAAAATGATCCGCCCCAACGTGGCATATCCCTACAGTGGGAATGCCAGCTTCCCGTAGCCAACGCCCCGCGTAGTATGCTGCCGGAACAACCATATTGGACACAAACACATCAGGCGGGTTCTCCGCCAGTTGTTCGAGAAGCCAGCGAACCCGTTGCTCCGTATATCTCTTTTCTTCGTCGGAAGATGTCGTGCATTTAACCCCAGCCTGGCGGAGTGAACGAACGGTTGGAAGTTCTTCCTCATGCGATAAAGTAAAGCATAGAACCCGCGACTCGATCCCACGCCGGTGGAGATCCGGCAAAAAGTGGCAGAGCCATGTGTTCTGTCCGCCACTAAGATCATCATATTCCCTAGTACAGAATGTAACCTTCATTTTATTTATACGTCTACATTACGTATCTCCTTTAGGATCGCAACAAACCAAAACATTACCGCAAGGACACAGACAAGATTTCGTTTTGTGAAGGCACGGAGGTTTAGATCTGTATCAGACGACTAATGAAACGGCGGAGAGGCAAAAAATGTTCGGTGAAAAGCATCTTATAGAGGCTCAAAGATCGATGGATACTGATTAATTCACCCGGCTCACAAAACGCAGTGCTCGTCGAATCAGTCGCTGGTGAGGTCGGAGGATACGCTCATCCATCACGGCCAAGGCGGGATGGATGGGCGGTAGATGTAGTCGCCGCGGAATCCGGAGCGGCTTCGGTGGACCGCTGCTATTTACGAGTTCCTCGAAAAGCTCTTGCCAGCGAGCGGCGCATGTCTCATCAGAGTACTCAGTTTCCACGTGAGCGCGGGCTGAGCGCGCCAATCGCTCCCAAAGCGCCGGATCTTCCCGCAACCGCCGAACCGTAGCCACAAAGTCGTCACCTCGGTCACTTGCCAGAAGACCCGTAACATCATCCCGCACGAATTCGGTGACACCCGGTGCTCCTCGCAGAGCGATAGGAACGACACCGCAAGCCATGCCCTCAAGAAGCGCAAGGCCAAGCCCTTCGTGATCCGACAAGAGTACCACGGCATGGCACCGTAACAAGTGTTTCGGGATCTCACTGTTTTGTACAAAGCCGACCAGATGAACCGGCAAACCGTCGCCCTCCTTACGAAGTATCTGCTCTACCACTCGACGGTCCGGGCCGTCGCCGTAGATCAGAGCTTCGGTACCCGGAACCTCGCGCGCAGCTCGGCAAAGAGCGTGGGTTAGTTCCGAGATCCGCTTTCGTTCCTCAACCAGTTGGCCAACGTAAGCAAGCCTCAGCCGCCCGTTTGGTTTTTGCGCCACATCTTTTGGAATCGGAACCCCGCACGGAATCCTCCGGACCAAAATTTCCTTGGGATGGCGTTCGAGAACATCTTGCTCCAGGTACTTTGATACACAGACGTAGGCCGAAACTTTATAAACGACCGTGCCAAACACAAACTGGTCTAAAAGTCCGGGGTAAAGATCATACATCCCTCCCCCGTGGCATATCCCTACAGTGGGAATGCCAGCTTCTCGTAGCCATCGCCCCGCGTAGTATGCCGCCGGAATCACCATATTGGACACAAACACGTCAGGCGGATCTTCCGCCAGCCGTTCGAGAAGCCAGCGAATCCGTTGCTCGGTATATTTATTTTCTTCGGCAGAAAATGTCGTGCAGTTAATCCTAGTCTGCCGGAGTGAACGGACGGTGGGAAGTTCTTCCTCACGCGATGAAGTAAAGCATAAGACCCGCGGTTCTATCCCACGCCGGCGGAGATCGGGCAGAAACCGGCAGAGCCATGTGTTCTGCCCGCCGCTAACATTGGCCGATTCTCTGGTACAAAAGGTAACCTTCATTTAACCTCTTCTAAAAATTAATCGTGGAAACCCGATTTGTTATCGATGGAGTGACCATGGGTTACGGAGCCATCTCCGCCATTGGAGCTACCGAGTTCCACTGCTGTTGAGAAACCACGGCGTCGCGCTCGGGTCGTTCATCATCTGATTCAGGAGCAGCCCCGCTTGGAGGTAGACCCCGGCGGGCGATTGATGGGAGAAGTCCGAGTTCAAGACATATACGTCGTCGGGGCAGGTCCAGGTCAACCCATCGTAGGCCCGCGGTTTTCCCGCGTCGGTCCAGAAATACGGCCCCCAGGTAATCCAGGGTGAAGTGACCGCCCCTTTGGCCGGGTCATAGTTGAGTGCTGGGTCTCCATTGATTTGTTGCTCGATCGCCCACTTGATGCCCCAAGCGGAGTCGTGGCTAAACGGCTCCCAAACTAGGCTGCCGTCCGGATTGGTTGACCAGGCGAAGTGTTTGCTGCTGAGGTAGACGATCTTGGTATTCGGGAAGTACTGCAAGATCGCATGCAGCATCCTCACAGTCCCATCCCGCTGAAGCTTAGCGTTCCTGGGGAGGCTGTTCCCATCAGGACCGGGGCCTGCCCCATTGCCTGGCGTGAATACCCAGAGAACCTGGACCTGTGCCGGAGTGATACCCTGCTGGGCGAGAGCAGTAATCATATCGGGCCAGAAGGGATTGTTTCGGTCGGTCCAATTATACAAGCCGTTGTTCGCCTTGATCGCGTACGGCAGACTCAGCCTAGGGTTGATGTTCGACAGATGCAGGGCGCGGTAGTTGAAGTTCTCCGTGGGCGCGTAGATATCGGTGTTCGGATTGTCCTGCGAGCCCGACCAGACCAGGTACGTCAGGCTGATGCCGACATAGGTGTAGACGATCTTCCCGTTGACCGGATCGGCCGCGCCATCGGGGCCCAGAGGCACAATGCTCCGTGCGATCGCCGCGCCTGCGGCCGCGTGATGGGGGTTATCGGTGTTGCTGGCCGCCGGAAACAATCCGCCATCGTAGCCCAGGTACCCGTCAGGACCCACATCGGTCAGCGGGGGGCGTCCGGTGGGGCCGATCGAGCAATTCGTCGTGGTCCTCAGCCGAGGAGCGGCATCGGCCCAGTCGTGGCTACTTGTAAGACCGCTCCAGACTAACAAAGCAGTAATGCTTATAAATAGAGCAGGAAATACGGTGAGCCGTTTCTTCATGTCCGTTCACGGCGATTTTTCAGCCTGTTTGCCGCTCTGCACCAAGTGCCTCAGTATCCTCTTTGCAAAAATTCGTTGCTCACTTCGAAAACACCGCGTTAGAATCCGGACGAAAACGGCTACGGCCTGATTTACTTGCTTGCACCTCTTCCAGGCAAGCCTTCATCTGCTCGGCCAAGAGTTTCACGTCTGTGGTAATCGATGTGTTTGTCACACCTGGCAGAATATGAACCCGCAACCGCTTCGCCACCCTGCCCCATCCCAAAGTAGGATCAGCCAATTGGTTCCAGCGCAGAGCGGGCGTGAACGGATGTCTCGCTGGTTCGTCATTGGCCCAGAAGAATTCCACGCGACCGGAGTATCGCCCGGGGACATAACCGCCGAGCTGTATCTGGTAGGGGCTACTTAGATAGAATTCGCTCAAGCTTTGGTTTAGCGGCTTCGAGTATTGCGGGCCCATTAAATCAACAACGAGGTGTTGTGGCTCGATGACCGTTCTCCGCGTCACTCGCCGAGCCGTTTTCTTTGTGACCCGCCATGCCCATGAAATTTTTTGCCCGGGGGAAAATTGAGCCACCTCTTTTAGTCGGAGCCGCAAATACCGGCACAGATCGCGTGACGCGAGAAACAGGCGCGCTCGTTCTCCGGGGGTCACACGGGAAAAAAATCCGATGGCGGAAACTAGGACATGAAGGAGTCGAAAATGAGCATTCCAGCCGGTCGAGCCGACGATGATCAGGAGCTCAACCTTCTCTCCCTGCCGCTCGAGCTGTCGAGCCATTTCAAATGCCGTGATTCCGCCCTTGCAAAGCCCTCCCAAAAGATACGGTCCCTTCGGCTGAACAGTGCGGATTATTTCGATGAACGATGCCGCAATTTCCTCGATAGTCGGCGGAATCGGGCCCCCATCCACGCCGTGCGGGGTGAGAGCGTAAAAGGGCCGGTCCTCACCCAGCCCGCGGGCCAAGTTCAAGCAATAAAACCCCCCTCCCGCCAAATCCCCATGCATGAAAAAGAGCGGCTGCTTGACGCCTCCCGCTTGCACTTGGACCAACAAGGAATCATTTTCTTTGACCCGCTGCTCAATCAGCGCTTTCGCTAAATGCTCGATGGTTGGGCCTGCGAGCAGGGTCGCAAGCGAAAGCTTCTGCCCGCAAACCTGCTCCACCCGGTGCATCATTTGGGCGGCGAGGAGAGAATGTCCGCCCAAATCGAAAAAGCTGTCGCGTAGCCCGATCGGATGAACGCCCAAAAACTCTTCCCAAATCTCCGCCAACTGGTGCTCGATGGTCTCGTAGGGCGCAACGAACTCGGCGTTCCGTTCGGTGTCTTTTGCCGGAGCCGGGAGCGCCTGGCGGTCTACTTTCCCGGTGGGATTCAGTGGCAAGGCCTCCAGCATCGTGAACGAGGCAGGAATCATGTAGTCAGGTAATTTCTCCTTCAGCAAACTTCTAATTTCGCGGGGTCGGGGGTCGGGCCGCCCGTTAGGAACCACGTAGGCGGCTAGTTCGGTATCGCCATTGCGGCTCTTCACGGCGACGACGATGGCTTCTTTGACCTGATCGAGTTGAAGCAGCGCCGACTCGATTTCGGCGACCTCAACCCGGTAACCTCTGATTTTTATCTGGAAGTCTTTCCGCCCGAGATGCTCGAGATCGCCGTTTGGCAATAAACGGCCCAGATCTCCAGTCCGATAGATGCGCTTGTCTCCGTCAGGCAGGAACACGGCTTTTGTAAGCTCCGGATTTCTCCAGTAGCCGGGTGAAATGAAGCGGCTCTTGATGACGATTTCGCCGATCTCGTTGGGTCCGACCTCTTTCCCGGTGTCGTCGAGCAACAAGATATCGATGCCGTCAACAGGGCGGCCAGCAGGTATAATGTCGCCCGGAATTTCCGCCTCCTTGTCGACAAAGTATTGGCAGAGATTCCCGACTTCCGTAGCCGAGAGAAATAGCGCCAAAAGGCACTTTTCAGAAAAATATCTCTTGTAGAGTTCGATATCGCTTTTGCGGATTTGCTCGGCGCCGAGCCTGATGGTACGCAGCTTGGAAAACTCCTCCTGTCCGGTGAGAGTGGCTACGAGACTCCGAAAGAGCGAAGGGGTGGAAATGTAGATTGTGATTTCCTCCGTGCGCAACCAGCGAGCCAGATCGCTCACGCCTTCTTTTTTGACCTGAAGCGGATAGAGCGCCGCGCCGCTCAGAAGTGCGCTGAACGCGGTCGGCGTGCCTTGACCGGTTCCGAGAGACGCGAGAAGAGTCACTCTATCCTGCGGACCGATACGACAACCGGTGGCGTACCGAAGCGCGTTATGGATGACGTTGCGGTGGTTCTGGATAACGCCTTTTGGCTGTCCGGTGGAGCCTGAGGTATAAAGGATAAAGGCGAAAGCATCGGGTGAGATGCAAAGGCCCAAGTTCTCAGCGGAAGCATTCGAGTCGATTTCGTCGATGTTGAAGATCAGATGCTCGGGTCCGCTAAACTTGCGGGCCAGACGACCGCT
Source organism: Verrucomicrobiota bacterium (assembly GCA_003219335.1). GTDB lineage: Bacteria > Verrucomicrobiota > Verrucomicrobiia > Chthoniobacterales > UBA10450 > Udaeobacter. The sequence goes on from QHOF01000099.1 coordinate 6,522, forward strand.
CTGGCTATCGACCAGAATGAGCTTCGCCTGAGAATCCTCGATGATATGAGCCGCCCGTTGTTCAGGATAAGACGGATCCAGCACCACACAGGTTTTGCCCGCCTTAAGAACCGCGAGAATAGCCACCACAATCGGCGCGTCGTGATCGAATACAACGACCACCGGTAGGTCACTGTCACGGCTTTTTTCCAACACCACACGCGCGACACGATTAGCAGCTTTGTTCAACGCGTCATAGGTCAACGCGTGTCTGGCGGTCTTGATCGCTAACCGGTTAGAGTGCAGGGCGACTACTTTCTCGAAGCAATCCGGCACCGATTGCTCTGCGTCTTGCGCAGGAATCGCGCCCGGATAGATAAATGCATTAACACACCCACGCAGTCGCTCCTGAGAAACCTCCTGGCCCGACATATCGTAATTACTCATGAATGGTGCTCCCGTAGGCATCACGTGCACTATCAAAGCCCTGACATTTGCTCATATACCGACTGCGCAAGTGGCGAACTATTGTTTTTGTATCCAATCGTTCGTTACCGCAAGCCGCCATACCATGAGCTCTTGAGCGTTATCCCCGTTTTTAAAATTCCGCATCAGGTCCTTGGTTTTGTCGGGATTCAACATGCTCAATCGATCAAACGAGAACGGCACCTCCAGCAAGTACCTCAAAGGGCCTCGCAGCAAGCTATGGATCTCGTTTCCGACGAAACCTTGTTTATCGGTCCTATCGGCTATCGCTTGGGGCAAACGTCCATTTAGCGAAGCCCGTAAGATGTATTTTGTTTGTCCGAGAGAGAGCAAATCTTCGTCCGCCAAAGAATGGGCAAATTCAATCAGACGGTGGTTCAAAAACGGCACTCGGTTTTCAATCGAAAACGCCATCGAGATACGATCTTCGTAATGCAGCAGCGACGGCGTAAAGGTGGTAAACAGCAGATGATATAAGTGCTGTTTCAGCCGCGAACCGCGGAACCGTTTCAGTTCGAATTCAAGATCGTTGTCGAACCCGACCGCTAGGCGATCGCTGAGAAATTCGTCGATATAAAGATCCCGCTCTCCTTTTAACGCGGAAGCCAAGCCCTTCCGAGCCATATAGCGACGACCGGTATTGCGTCGGATGGCATCACATCGGAGTGTTTCGAGCGTTTTTGCGATCTTTAGATTTCTCAGATACCCACCGATCAATCTTTCAAAGCATGACAAATATCCGGCGAGGTATTCATCCGCCCCCTGGCCGTCCAGCATAACTTTAATTCTGTGCTGAACGGCGGCTTTCATGAGAAAGTAATAAGAAATCACCGACGAACGCGGTATCGGCGCGTCAT